>SBBS01000100.1 GCA_005239605.1 bacterium
CCGCATCAGTCATTGGATTATCAAACACCTGCCGAGGTGTATTGCCAAACCAAAACGTCGCAAACAGAATCACAAACATTACAAACTTTTAACCGCCGCGGTGCATCTATCTTATTCGCAAATACTGTCTAGACAAACCAGAGGGGTGTAAACACAGAGGGAAACCGTATGGCAGGGAACAATGGACAACTCGCATTATTGACAGATTCAATCTTGAATCAACAGTTCGGGATCCTTGGCGTCCCAAAAGCGTCCCTGACCCCGTTATCGTTATCACCCCGTTATCAAAAAGCGTCCCTGACCCCGTTATCCACCCCGTTATCGTTATCGTTATCTTGCCGTTATCTGACCCCGTTATCTGACCCCGTTATTGCGTTATTGACCCGTTATTCGTTATTCTTATTTGAAGAGGGCTATGAGAAAAATAAGCAGGAATACAAAGGCAGAGCAGAAAATCTCTTTAATGAGGTGTTTGCCAAAGAAATCGGTTTTAAGGAGTTCCAGCAGGCAAACAAAAACTTTGAATACCGCATTATCTTTGACGCCTCGCTCCAAAGACGCCAGCAGGAGCTATACGAGACGATAAGAGGTATTGAGAAATAGTGAGTAGCGGAGTGGGGTAAATCAAGAAATGGCGTTATCCACAATTCTTTATTCCAGTCCTTGACAGATTTTACTGCATAGCTATAATGGAGTTAATAAATCCTTATCGTGTGCTTCGGCTATGATAAGTAACAAGAGCCCTTCGGGGCTCTTGTTTTTATGCTCTAAAACTTATATACTCTTAATAATATGGACAATACGAAGCGGGTAGCTGTTTTTATAGATAACAGCAATGTTTTTCACTATATTTATGATATAAGAAAATCCGACAGAAGCTGGGTTTGTCTTTATAATCCTCTTATACTCGGTCAAAAATTAGCTGGGAATAGAAACCTTGTATATGTGGGTTTTTATTGTGTTCGCCCGCCTTCATATTTATTAGGCGGCAATCCAGAAGAACGAAGGAGGCATAATATCACTCAAAAATACTACGGGGAAATTGAAAAACTGCCTAATGTTTCAATTAAATTTGGGGATTTGAAAGGCACCAAGGGACAGCTTCAAGAAAAGAATTTAGATACTCAATTAGCAACAGATATGGTTACTATGGCGGCTTTAGACAAATACGATGTAGCTATTCTCGTTTCAAATGACGGTGATTATAAAAGTGCCATTGAAAACACAAAATTATTTAATAAAAAGATAGAAAATTTATTTTTCAGGGGAAGTTTATCTATGGCGATAGACGGAAAATGCGATATTAAAAGACGAGCTCGCCGTTCTTTTTTTGTAAAATCAGACAGTTTGGATGGTATCTAAAACAATAGTGAGTAGTGCCGCAGAGTAAATTTATGCGTTGGGGATAACGGGGTCAGGGATAACGGATAACGATAACGGGGTCAGGGACGCTTATTGACGTGATTTCTCCGCTTGATATGATTTCTTCATGCCACGCAACCAACGCACCGATGTAGGAGGAATCATCTACCACATAATAGACCTGTCCCTTAATAAATTTTTAGCCGAAAATTTATTAAGGGACAGGTCTATTATAACCCTTGAAAAACCTACACTTTTGTTGTAGCGTTTTTTATATGACGCAATGGGAAAACCAGCCGGAAGAGACTCAATTTACCGCTGAAGAACAAACACAATTTCTTCAATTGGCAAAAAAAATAGGATGGCGAAAAACGGGCAAAGATGTTTTTGAGGCATTTTTTCCAATTTTTCCATTTGTCTTATGCGAGCTTGCGGTTTTGCGCGAAATTAACGGGGTGCCGCATGTATTGTTGTGGCATCGCGATGACGAACATTACAAAGGATGGCATATGCCGGGCGGATACATTCTTCGCGGAGAGAGCATGGAGGAAGTAGCACGGCGCATTCTTTTTAAGGAAACCGGGCTTACATTGCAGAGCGCTGATTTTGTGCAATATTTTAATTCTTATCCCGGCAATGCCTCTGTTCCAAATCACCAGATTGCACTACTATTTTTGTGCAAAACAAAAGGTGAGCCGGCGCAAGGGAAATTTTTCCCATACAACAATATTCCGGCAGATACATTGAGCCACCACAAAGCGTATATCAAATTTTTACAGCAATTATGACAGTACCGCGTTCTTATCAGTGGCAGGATAAATCTGTATTTATAACCGGCGCGGCCGGGTTTTTGGGCTCGTGGCTTACGCGTTTTTTGGTTGATGCGGGCGCTGATGTGGTGGTGTTGATCCGCGACGTGGTGCCGCAATCATTGCTATATACATCCGGTTATATACACAAAGTGACCATTGTGCGCGGCGCGCTGGAAGACATGGCGCTTCTGGAGCGGGCGCTCGGCGAGTACCAAATTGACACGGTGTTTCATTTGGGAGCGCAAACGCAAGTGGAGATCGCAAACAGAAATCCTCTCTCTACATTTGAATCAAACATCCGCGGCACATGGCAGTTGCTGGAGGCGTGCCGCCGGAGTCCGACCATAAAAAAAATTCTCGCGGCGTCTTCCGATAAAGCCTACGGCGTTCATGATACGCTTCCGTATACGGAAGAAGCGGCATTGCGCGGCTCGCACCCGTATGATGTTTCAAAAAGCGCCGCGGATCTTATTGCGC
The DNA here is from genome assembly GCA_005239605.1 of bacterium. Classification (GTDB taxonomy): domain Bacteria; phylum Patescibacteriota; class Minisyncoccia; order Ryanbacterales; family 2-02-FULL-48-12; genus 02-FULL-45-17b. The sequence goes on from SBBS01000100.1 coordinate 2,652, forward strand.
TTACGTATTTCAATACCTATTCATCGCCTGTTGCCATTACGCGGTGCGGCAATTTTTACGGCGGCGGGGATTTGAATTTCAACCGGATTGTTCCTGCCACCATACGTTCGGTGTTGCGCGGAGAACAGCCGGTGTTGCGTTCGAATGGCGCCATGATTCGCGATTATTTTTATATTGAAGACGCGGCGCATGCTTACATGACGCTTGCCGAAAAGATGGATGACAAGAACGTGCATGGGCACGCGTTTAATTTCAGCAACGAAAACCAGGTGTCTGTTTTGGAGCTTACGCGGAACATTCTTTCTTTGATGGGCAGCAATGTTCAACCAAAGATATTAGCAACGGCGGCGTATGAAATTCCGCATCAGTATTTGTCTGCGGAAAAAGCGCGGAATATGCTCGGGTGGAAGCCGAAGCACACATTGGAGGAGGGATTACGCAAAACAATTGAGTGGTACAAGGAATTTTTTCGGAGATAAAAATCGGAGGTTTCGCCTCCGAATATAAATTCTGCTATGAAAAAAGCATTGATAACGGGGGGAACAGGGTTTGTAGGAGCCAATTTGGTGCGGCGGCTTTTAGGCGACGGATATGAGGCGCATTGCTTAGTGCGTTCGCCGGATGTTTCTTGGCGTCTCGGCGATGTTATAAAAGACGTGCGTCTGCATGCGGCGGATTTATGCGAAAAAGAAGCGGTAGAGAAGGTTATGCAATCAGTGCGGCCCTCGCATATTTTTCATCTGGCAACCGCCGGCGTGTATGGCGGCGTGAGCGGAACTGATGCGTATCTCATGCGTACGAATGTATTGGGGCTGGTACATTTGATAGAAGCTGCAAACAGTGTTGGGTACGATTGTTTCATTAACACAGGCAGTTCTGCCGAGTACGGCATAAAACAAAATCCCATGCGGGAAGATGATGTATGCGAGCCGGTTTTGGCATACGGCGTCAGCAAACTAGCGGCAACGCAGTACGCAACATACACGGCGCGCACGCGCCAGAGACCCGTCACCACCTTACGTTTATTTTCGCCGTATGGTCCGTTTGACGATCCTCAACGATTTATGGCGCATTCGATTGTTCGTTCTCTTAATAATCAGGAGCTCTCGCTCGGGAATCCGCAATCGGCGCGTGATTATTTATATGTAGGAGATGTAATAGACGCGTATCTTGCGGCCGCTCAACATATTTCGCAAGTAGCGGGAGAAGTGTTGAATATAGGCAGCGGGAAAGAAATTTCCATCGGGGAGGCGGCTCAAATTATTCAGAAAAAATGCAAATCAACGGCTCCCATCACATGGGGATCTCTTGAGGCAAAACGTCCATGGGAATCCGGGCGTTGGCAGGCGGATATCGCAAAAGCAAAACGATTATTGGGATGGGAACCAAAAATATCATTTTCAAGCGGTCTTGATAGCGCCATTGAATGGTTTAGAATGAATCTGCCGCGTTATACAACAGCATGAATTATCTTACGCAAAAAAAAATATCCGTTGTCATACCGTGCTACAATGAACAGGAAAATATTTCCGTTATGTATGAACGGCTTACAAAGATATTGGATCAGGTAACGCCGTCGCGGGAAATTATTTATGTGGATAACGCAAGCGCGGATGCGTCAGAAGAAGAGTATCGCAAGTTGTGCGATAAAGATTCTTCGGTGTCTGTTATTCTTATGGCTCGAAACTCCGGCAATTCCGACATGTCTTATTCCGCGGGCACGGAATATGCGTCGGGGGACGCGGTTGTATGGCTTGACGGCGACATACAAGACCCGCCGGAACTTATTCCCGAGTTTATAAAAAAATGGATGGAAGGATATGAGGTTATATACGGTATACGCAGTAAGCGAAAAGTTGGTTTTTTGCTTGGCTGGGCGTACAACATGTTTTATAAATTATTCAACCGATATTCTTATGTCCGGATGCCGCTCTATGCGGGAGATTTTTGTCTTATAGACAGAAAAGTTGCAGACGCGCTCAATCGGTTTCCCGAGCGCGACCGCTTTATGCGCGGGCTTCGCGCGTGGGTGGGGTTTCGGCAAACGGGCATTGAATATGTGCGTGACGAACGTATGCGCGGGGAAACCACGCAAAGTCTTGGCCGTTATATCTCTGCCGCAAAGAAAGGGATTGTATCATTTTCGTATGCTCCGCTTACTCTTATTTCCAACATTGCGCTTGTTGCCATGACATTATCCATTATTGCAATCATTGTGTATCCCTTGCTTGCCATTTTTTATCCCGCTCCACCCGGGTTTTTGACGCTTCTGGTAGTTATGCTTTTTATGGGAAGCGTACAATTTTTTGTGCTCGCAATACTGGGAGAATACCTTGGAAGGGTGTTTGAAGAAGTAAAACAGCGGCCGCAATATATTATCAGAGAAATTATCAATAATCATCATGTATGAAACTTTCTGATTATCTCATTCAATATTTAGCAGACAAAAAAGTTACCCATGTATTTTTGATTACCGGCGGGGCGATTGCTCACGTGGTTGATTCGTTCCGCAATGTAAAAGGAATTCAGTATGTCTGCCACCAGCATGAACAGGCCGCTGCCATGGCTGCCGAAGCATACTCGCGCCTTTCCGGGACCGTGGGCGTGGCGATGGCGACAAGCGGCCCGGGAGCTACTAATCTTATCACAGGTATATGCTGCGCGTGGTTTGATTCTATCCCCGCGCTTTATATTACGGGTCAAGTGAATTTGAACGAACAAAAAGGGAAAAGCGGCGCGCGGCAAGTGGGTTTTCAAGAAACCGACATTGTGAGCATGGTGCGTCCCATTACGAAATACGCGGCCATGGTTACGAAACCCGAGGATATTCGATATGAATTAGATAAAGCGCTCGCGGCGGCGTATGCAGGCCGTCCGGGCCCGGCGCTGTTGGATATTCCCATGAACATTCAACGCGCGGAAATTAACCCCAAAAAACTGCGGGGTTTTGATGCAAAACGCGAGCCAAAAAAAACGGATACGGATGCGCGGCGAAAATCTGCCGCTGCAAAAATTACGCATTTGATGCGGCAAGCGCGCCGTCCGATACTAATTGCGGGCGGAGGCATCGGCCTTGCGGGAGCGCGTGAAGAATTTAAAAAATTTCTTGAAGCGTGCAAATTTCCGGTTGTAACGTCGTGGAGCGGATTTGATACGGTGGCATGGAATTATCCCCGGCATGCGGGTCAATTTGGCGTATATGGAAGCCGTGCCGGAAATTTTGCCGTGCAAACCGCCGATCTTATTATAAGCATCGGGTCGCGTTTGGATACGCGGCAAACCGGCGGCCGGCCGGATACATTTGCGCCAAATGCTAAAAAAGTAATGATTGACATTGATCGTTCGGAGCTCAAGAAACGGCGCGGATACACGCCGGATATTGAGTTGTGCGCGGACGCGAAAGAAGCGCTTGTTGAAATGAATAAGGCGTTACGCGGCGCGCAGTTGCCGTCCATCGCGGCATGGGTTGAAAAAACGCAAGAGTGGAAACGGAGTTATGCCGCGACGCTTCCGGAATATTATAAGCAAAAAGGGAGCGTAAACTCTTACGTATTTGTAAAAACATTGAGTGATCTTTTGCCGGCTCCCGCTGTAATTATTCCCGACGACGGCGGAAATTTGACATGGACTATGCAGGCGTTTGAGTTAAAAGAAGGCCAGCGGCTTTTTTCTGCGTTCGGTAATTCCCCCATGGGATATTCGTTTCCGGCAAGCATTGGCGCATGGTATGCCGCGGGCTCGCGTATGCCTATTGTCGGCATTATAGGGGATGGCAGTTTTCAGATGAACATTCAGGAATTGCAGACTGTTTTTTATAATAAAATCCCCATTAAACTCTTCATATTGAATAATCACTCATACGGCATTATTAAACAGTTTCAGGATACGTTGTTTGAAGGGCGATACGAAGCCGCCTCGCCCGAAAAAGGATACGCCCCGCCCGATTTTGTGAAAGTAATCGGCGCCTATGGTCTTAAGGTTATCACCATAAAGAATCATGCGGATCTTACGCAAAAAATAAAGGAGGTTTTGAAAGAAAAAGGCCCGGTATTTTGTAATGTGGAAATTGCAAGCGGCCAAAAACTTATTCCCAAGCTTGAGTTTGGAAATTCCATAGAGAATCTTTCGCCGGAATTGGATTCTGCGGCGCTGGCAGCCATTATGCGCGAAGCAAGAAAGATATGAACAGAGAGCACCGCTTTTCACGCGCAACAGGCAATTTGGCGGGAAGTCCCATGTTTAAGGTGCTCTCACGCGCGCAGGAATTGGAAAAACAAGGACAACGCGTTATACATTTTGAAATTGGAGACCCTGATTTTTCAACTCCGGCGCATATTACCGAAGCCGCTGTGGATGCGCTTCGGGCGGGAGACACGCATTACGCGAATTCGCTCGGTATTACGGAGTTGCGCTTGGCAATTGCGGACTCTCTTCGGCACGACCTTGGATTTAAGCCGAGAGTGGGTCAGGTGGTAGTGGCGCCTGCTATTTCGTTTATTTATTTTATCGCGCGGTGTCTGGCGGATCCGGGGGACGAAATTATAGTTTCTGATCCCGGGTATTCGTCTTATTTTTCCGCATTTGATTTTGTGGGTGTTCGCACGGCGCTGGCGCATACGTGCGAGCGGAATGGCTTTCGGCTCAAAGCCGCTGATGTGGAGCGAGCCATTACGCCCCGAACGCGGATTTTATTTATTAATTCACCGCAGAACCCGACGGGCGCCATGATGGAACGCGAGGATCTTCACGACATATTTGCGCTTGCCCGCAAACATAATTTTTATGTGCTTACGGATGAAGTATACGCCAAGATGACGTACGATATGCCGCACTATTCCATTTCTACAGAAGACGCATGTGACGAGCGCGTTATACTTTTGAGCGGTTTTTCAAAAGCATATGCCATGAGCGGCTGGCGCTTGGGATATGCGGTAGCGCCCGAGCCGGTAGTAGAAAAACTGGGGCTTATGATCCAAACCATTATATCAAACGTGCCCCCATTCATTCAGCGAGGAGGCATCGCCGCTCTTGCGGGGAGCCAGCAATGCGTAGCGGATATGATGCGCGAATATCGCAAACGCCGCGATGTGCTCATAGACGGACTTGCCGCTCTGCCGGGAGTTGCTTGCAAGAAACCCGATGGCGCTTTTTATGCGTTTCCTAACATCGCAGGATGCGGCATGTCGAGCAATGCGTTTGCCGAGCGCATGCTGGAGGAAGCACGCGTTGTTATGCTGCCCGGCACGAATTTTGGTCCCGGCGGGGAAGGGTATATGCGGTTGAGTTTTTCGGCAGCGTTGCCGGAGATTGAAGAAGGTTTAAGGCGTATGAAGCAAGTTTTATCATGAATAAAAAACTCCGATCAGAAATAAAAAAAGAATACGACAAGCGCTTTGGACCTGGGCGGCGTTTTTCTGCCGCCACGATACCCATTGCGGCTTCCGGTAAAGCGTTTGACCACAGGGAAATGATCGCAATGACAGAAGCGGCGCTGGACGGCTGGTGGACGGAAGGCCGGTTTGCGGCGGCGTTTGAAAAAAAATTTGCGTCATACATCGGCGTCCCCGCGTGTGTTACGACCACTTCCGGATCTTCTGCAAACCTTTTGGCAATTGCGGCGCTTACATCGTATCATCTCGGCGAGCGGCGTCTGAAACCGGGCGATGAAGTTATTACGCTGGCAGCCGGTTTTCCAACGACCATAAACCCGCTTATTTTGTATCAACTCATACCCGTTTTTATGGATATTGAAATGGAAACGTACAATGCGGATGTCTCTGCATTGGAGCGGATCATTTCACCGCGCGCAAAAGCTGTTTTTCTTCCGCATAATATCGGCAATCCTTTCAATGTGGATGCGGTGCAAAAATTTTGCAAGAAACATAACCTCTGGCTCATTGAAGATTGTTGTGATGCGTTAGGCAGCACGTATCGCGGGCGTCAAGTCGGAAGTTTTGGCGATATGGCAACGTTCAGTTTTTACGCGGGGCATCATATGACAATGGGCGAAGGGGGTGCGGTGGCTGCAAAAACGCCCAAATTGGGTTCCATTGTGCGGTCTCTTCGCGATTGGGGGCGGGAATATTGGTTTCGTACGGGCGAGGACACACGCTTGGATGCGGGTTTGGGATCGCGCGGCAAGTCGCAGTTGCCGGATGATTATGACCATAAGTTTCTCTTTTCAGAAATTGGCTACAATTTGAAGATAACCGATGTGCAAGCCGCGCTTGGCCTCGCGCAGCTGCGAAAATTGCCGCAGTTCACCAAGCGAAGGAAGAATAATTTTGCTTATTTAGACAAAGCGTTTCTCCCGTTTGAAAAATTTTTTATTCTTCCGAAAGCCGAACAACACGCTGATCCGTCTTGGTTTGGGTATATGCTTACGGTGCGAGATGATGCGCCATTTACACGGAGGGAACTTATTGATTTTCTACACAATCATGGTATTGTTACGCGCATGTTTCTTGCGGGAAATATAACAAAACAGCCCTATTTCCAAACATACGCCGTTTTGCACCGCGTGGGTCCGGGCGGTTTGGCAAATACCGATGTTGTTATGAATCGTTCGTTTTGGATTGGAATGTACCACGGTTTAGGCCGTGAACAGCTTGCGTACACAGTGAATACAATGAAAGAATTTTTACGGTTTCACGGGGCATAACAAAAAGCCGCCATGCCTGAAATTTCAAAATGGATGGAACGGGGAGCAGTTTTTTTTGTGATTCTTTTTGCGCTTATTTTTTCATTGTCTGATTTTCTTATACAGCCCGCCTATTGGTTTGATGAGGCGGTTACCATGGAAATTGCTCGTAATTTCAACTTGTTCGGGGAGTTGGATATTCTGACGGCTCCCGGGGTGTTTTCCGGCGTGCCATATATCGCGGGTACGAATGGCTATCCGCTTACTATTCCCTTGGCATTGTTTTTCCGCGGCGCGGGATACGGTTTGTTTCAGGCGCGCGTGTTCATGTTGTTTTGGATAGCGGCATGTTTGATCGCGATATATGCGGTTTCCAAAAAAATATACGGGACAGTTCCTGCGCTCGGAGCTTTGTTGCTGGTGAGCACGTTTGCAAGTTTCTATGGAAACGGCCTTACGGCAACGGGCGAGGCGCCCGGGTTTTTGTTTTTTCTTCTTGCATTGTTTCTTGCCGCTTACAAAAAAGACTACGCGCTTGCCGGGATTTGCGCGGGATTTGCCATGGCGGCAAAACCGGGAGTGTATTTATTTCTCGCGCACGCGATTTTTTTGTTTATTTTGTTTGCGGAACAAGGAACGCGCGTGAAAGCATTTGTGCGTTTTACGCTTGGCCTTATTCCTCCGATTATGCTCTGGATACTTCTTGCGTTCCCGCTCACCACGGATACGTTTTTTTCCACAGTGATATATGTCTTCAACCCATTCGATATTCCGGTATTGCGAAATCTTTTTCACGCGGTTCCTTTATCGAATCTAAATGAAAACCTTGTTGCATCAAGTTCCGGCGGTGTTTTTGCAAACGTGCGGGAAAACGCGGTTCTGCTTCTTACAACGTCTACCGGCATCTATTTTTTGCTTATTTTTACATTAGTTCTCTTGGCATTTTTTCTCTTAAAAAACGTGCATGCAGAACGGCGTCGGTTTAGCTCTCTTGCGCTCTGGTACGCCGTTTTTGCGCTTGCCTATTTTTTGCGCGGTCCCGGCTGGATTCGGTACCTCTTCGGATTTCAAGTTTTGTTTTTGATGCTGTTTACTCCGTCTTTACAAGTTCTCGTTCTTCGCGTGAAAGAAAAATTCTTCCCGCAGTTTTCATATGCGATAGGTTTCCTTTTTTGCGGAATTGCGATTTTGACAGCAGTACAAACATATCATTTATTTTATCTATCCAATGTGCCGCGCTCCCGTGCTCCGCTGGAACTTGCGTCATATGCCGAAGCGCGTTTGCGGGAGGATGCGCGCCTCACACTTGGCCTGGTAAACGTGCCAGAGGCGGCGGCGTTTTCTGATCCAGCGCGCATGTATCACACGGTGTGGCTGAAGCGCACCATGCCGCCGTTTGGCGATTCCGTATTCAAAAATAAAAACCGTCCGGGGTTGATAATTACCGACGGAAAGAATTTTTTGCTGGGGAAAGAGGGGGAGATGATTTTGCAGAATGAGTACGCGGAAATTGAGAAATTCGGCAAATACCGCGTGTATGAGTTGGATTGATGCTGTTTATCCACACACGGCTATTTGCACAATTGAACAGTTGTCCAGTATCATTAGACCTGTCCCTTAATAAATTTTAGAGTGAAATTTCAGAAATATGAGATGGGGCGCCGGTGAAAATTTTGAAGCGCTAGCAGGGCTAACGCAAG
>SBBS01000085.1 GCA_005239605.1 bacterium
ATGTATCCGCTTATAAGTTTTTAACAAAATCTAATTCTTGACCTTCCAAAATTTTAATCGCGCAGGTAGACGTTATACACACTATTTGTTGACAGTAACTCGCATATCTCGTTTGTGGTTATACAATCTTACATACCTTACACACTAAAAGTATACGTTATCTTATCCATACATACTATCTAGACAACCCAGAGGGATGTAATCGACCCATTATCTAATTACCGCGGCAAGGTGTTATACGAGCGGAGGCGTTCTACGGATACGCCGTATTTGGAAAATGAGGCGCGGGAGAGGCCGTACAATTGTACGAGAGATAAAAGCCAAGCGGGAAGCGCGTCTTTAGAATATTTTACTTCCATGATCACATCATGTTTGATGTGTTTGGGGAAACGCGGTTCTTCCAGGGAATTGTGCTTGTACGCTTCCAAATTGCTGTCAAACGTGATGCGCAGGTCGCTATGAGGATCGCGGTAAGGCCAGCGTTTGTAGCGGATAAAAAACGCCGCCCGCCGGCCTTCTTGGAGAAGGAACCATACGAATTCATTCAGCGCCGCCTTATCGCTGTCGGTGCGCCCAGACGCGAGGAGATTGGCGTAGGCGCGGTTGTGAAGATGTTCCCAATCTTGATGCGACACAAGCACGCGGCTTTTTTTAAAAGCCATGTCGTATTTCTTTTTTATCTCAAGCCAAATTTCGGGCGTTTCGGGACGCAGTGAAGAATCATAAATCCGCGCGCGGAGTTTTTTACGGATCAGATAGCCGCCGGATTTGTCATAATAGTCGGAAAGCCGGGGCGTGTCGAAATATAAACTAGTTACCGGATACCAGCCGCCGCGCTTTGCCGCGGACGGATCGGGCGCCATAAAGCGGCTCACCGCAGACCGGAGCGCTTGTTCTTGAATGGGATCAAGGATATATTTGAATTCAAAACGGGCCATTTATTAAACTTTAAATTCTTTTTTAGGCATCAGAAAACCAAACTTTTTACGCACTATTTTGTAGTTGATATGCAACAACGATAATAATGTTTTTGCAAGATGAATTAAATGGAACGGCTCATGCCAGAATGCTCTTGCATAATAGTACGCGCCGCGGCTGTATTTTTTATCGTCTATGCACAAATCTCCAATTACGCTATAGTGGTATCCAATGAATCCGTAATTTTTGAGATCCTCCCAGTTATCTTTCATGAACATAAGGCGCGTCTTTGCATTTGCGGTATTGTTTTGGGAATTTGATGCTGGTGTATAGTTTACATGCAGAAGCACTTCCGGCACATAGCCGAATTTATATCGTTTCGCCAGTTTTGGATACCAACCGTATTCACCAAGCACGAGATAACGGGGATCAAGGCCGCCATTGTTTTTGAGAACGTGGGCGCGAAAAATCATTGCTTGCGGATTTAGGAAATTTTTTTTTAAGAACACTTTGTATAGATTGCCCTCTCTTGGTTCTACCCACCCGGGAGGAAAAAACATTTTCTCTCCGTTTGGGCGTATTCTCAAAAATGCGTTATATACAATACCATATTCTTTGGGGAGTTCATCCAATTTTTTGACTGTTTTTTCCAGTTTTCCCGGAAGCCATTCATCATCATCGTCCTGCCAGGCAATATATTCTCCTTGTGCTTCCGCAATGCCCCTATTACGCACGGTGGGAATGCCTTGGTTTTTCTCGTAGCGTATAAAACGAATGCGGGAATTTTTTTTTGCGTATTCTTCCACAACCTGTTTTGTGTTGTCGGTTGAGCCGTCATCAATAATAATAAATTCATAATCGGTGAAGCTCTGAGAAAGGACGGATTCAATGGATCGCGGCAGAAGCGGCGCTCGATTCATAGTCGGCATAATGACAGATACTTTCGGTTTCATGAAAACAGCGTATCATTCATTGACTTATCGCACAAGCGTATGTATTCTGATGTTATGGAATGTGAAGTCTGTAAATTTAATAATCCAAAAGGAACAGCAACCGCGATTATTATCCAAGAGGGAAGATTATTAATGCTCAAGAGAAAAGAAGAACCTTTTTTGGGCATGTGGGATTTCCCCGGTGGTTATATGAATCAAGGTGAAATGCCCGAAGAAACGCTCCGCAGGGAATTACGGGAGGAACTGGGGGTTGATTGCAACCTTGATTTTATTAATTGGTTTCCCGGAACAGCTTCTTGGAAGAATGAGAAGTATGCTGTTCTTAGTCATGCGTATCTCGTTGAATTGAAAGGAGAGATTGCATTGAATAAAGAAGAGAATTCGGAATTGCAATGGATTTTTTTGCAAGATATCAATCCAAATGAGATGGCATTTAATTCTAATCAGGCAATTGTTCGATTTGTCAGAGAAGAATTTTTGATTGATCTGCCGCAGCTTAAAAAGTTAATCTCTCAACTTGATAGTTCCACTCAAGCGCGGGAGATAAACTATTACCGCTCCGTGTTAAACGGGTATGTCAGTAAAAAGATGGTAGACGGAAGATTGGCGGGGCTTGGATGGATATTCCCGCGCCGCACGCTCTCTCGAAAACAGGCGGTGATAGAGGATATGATAGTGGACGAGAGCCAACGAGGAAAAGGTTACGGGAAGGAAATACTGCTTGATCTTATGCGGTGGGCGAAAGAAAACGGCATAGAAGTAATTGAACTAACCAGTGGGTCGCATCGGGTGGCGGCAAATGAGCTTTATAAATCGGTAGGATTTCAGCTTCATCCTACGAATCATTATTTGTATAAAGTTTTGTAAGGTGTTTATGGATGGTATTCGCGTGGAGAAAATTTTGCAATTTGAAGAACATGCGTATGAAAGAATGCGGGATCTATTAAGCAATCTCTACTCCGAAAGGCCGATACTTTCACAGGAACAATATAACGCTGTGATAGAAGATGAGCACTCGCAGATTTTTGTTGCGAAAAAAGACGAAGAGATAGTGGGCATGTCCACATTAACGTGGTATCGCAAACTGGCGGGAGATAAATGGTTTATTGAGGATGTGGTGGTTGATGAGCGTATGCGCGGGCAAGGCATCGGCCAGTTGTTAAATGAAACGATGCTGAAAGAAGCCCGCGATGCCGGCGCTGATTTTGTTGACCTTGACACGCGTTCCCCCGAAGCATATAAATTCTATTTGAAGTTGGGTTTTAAGGATAAAACAGAAGGACGTCCTTTTTGGGGTCTGCGGCACACTTTTTAATAGACCTGTCCCTTAATAAATTTTAGAGTGAAATTTCAGAAATATGAGATGGGGCG
>SBBS01000080.1 GCA_005239605.1 bacterium
ATACAGTTGAATAACTGTTTCCATAATGGCGTGCTACGCTGGTAATACCATAAGTGTACGCCATTTATGGTATTAAGGGGAGTTTCGTAATTCACAGATTGACGGTATTTCCTCCTTTGTTTGAAAGATACCTCTCGTAATTGTACTCATCCACATCACTTTGTCAAGGGTTACCCCGTAGGATATACTGAATGCATGCAGAGCAAAAACAGGGCCATGGCATTCATGTTGGGCATCCTCCTCCTCGCCGTCTTTTTCCGTTTCTGGCAGATAACCGATGTGCCGCCGGGGCTGTATCCCGATGAAGCGATGAATGGCTCCAACGCGCTCCAGGCGCTTGAAAGCGGAAATTTACGCGCCTACTATACAGACAACAACGGCCGTGAAGGGCTATTCATAAATCTGCAAGCTATCGCTATTTGGCTATTTGGAAATGAAGCGTGGGCGCTGCGATTCGTCTCCGCGCTCTTTGGATTGCTTGCGGTGCTGGGAATATATTTTCTTACAAAAGAACTTTTCTATGAAAAACCCGAAGACAAAACACTGGATTCCAAAAAGTTTGGATTTTGGAATTTGCTTCGGATTTCGGATTTAGGATTTAGGATTTCTCGTAGTGAAATAATCGCTTTATTATCCACTTTTTTCCTTGCCACGAACTACTGGCACATTACCCTCTCTCGCATCGGTTTCCGCGCCATCACCACGCCGGCATTTTCCATTCTGGCGTTTTATTTTTTGCTTCGCGGCATGCGCAAAAACTCAATGCTTGATTTTGCGCTTTCAGGTGTTATGCTTGGCCTCGGCCTTAACGGCTACATCGCGTTTCGGTTTATTCCGTTCGCGTTTGCCGTACCTATTTTTATAGGTCTTTGGAGATGGTGGAAGGCGCGACCTCTTTATTCGGAAAACACCGAATCATCATCCTCTTGTTTTCCTTGCGCGGTTATTCTTATAGGAATTTTTACTATTGTAGCGCTGACACCTCTTATTACCTACTTCGCCATACATCCGGAAGATTTTGCGGCGCGTACGGGGCAGGTTTCCGTGTTTGCCGATGAGCAGCCGCTTCGGGCGTTTGCGATATCAAACATAAAAACAATCGGCATGCTGTTTTTATTTGGCGATTGCAACCCGCGACACAACTTCCCCTGCCTGCCAACATTGCATCCGATTGTTGCAATTACATTCCTGTATGGATTATTCACAATGATAAAACGAAAAGTTAGTTTGTCCGAGATAACTCTTATCGCGTGGTTCCTTTTCATGATGCTGCCGGCCACACTGACGCGCGAGGGCATGCCGCATGCGCTTCGGTCAATCGGCATGATTCCGCCGATTATGATTATTGCCGGATTCGGCGCTTATGCGCTGTGGGAAAAATTTACCGCTCGGCTTGGACAATCAGCCGTTTTACGTTTAGGGGCACTGCTCCTTGTCACCATACCACTTACCACCGGATACTTGTATTTCGGCATATGGGCGCATTCCCCTTCCACCGCTTCGGCTTTCTCGCAAGATCTTTCCGAACTTGCCCGGTATGTGCGCTCACTTCCGAACGAAACCGTAAAATATCTGATCGTGGAACTTGATTACGATGGACTTCCCGTATCCGCGCAATCCATGGTATACCTCACAAACACAGCGACTCTCTCCTCACAACAAAAACATAATGTCGTATACCTTCCGCGCACAAACACTCTGCGCCGCATAACGCTAGACGAAAAACCGGCAATCATCGGCTTTGTCGCATTTCATGACAACGCGCTTGAACAAGAACTGGAACGCGCGTTCCCTTCACTTGTAAAAGAAACCCGCGGAGGATTTACTTTTTATACTTATAACCCCTATTAACAACTCCCCTATTACATATAATCAAATGAATTGGTATCATTTTTTTGCCGTTGTCATTATCCTTTTTATGGGCGGGCTTATGGTCGGTTCCATTTCAGACGAAACATTGACCTTTGACGAGCTTGCGCACATCGCGGCTGGATTCGGATATCTCAAAGAACGGGACTACCGCCTGAATGCAGAACACCCGCCTTTGATAAAATATCTTGCGGCCGTTGGAGCGGATCTCGCTGTACACCCATCCTTCCCGACAAACACCGCGCCCTGGCAACAAGAAACAAAAAACCAATGGGCGCAGTGGGATCACGGCACTATTTTTCTCTATCAATCGGGAAATGACGCGGATGCTGTTGTTTTTTGGTCTCGCGCGCCCATGATTCTTCTTACGCTTTTTCTCGGCATACTCATTTATTGCTGGACATACCGGCGCTTTGGAGGAACTGTCGCGCTCCTTGCCATCGCCCTCTACGCATTTTCACCGACTGTTCTCGCGCATGGACGCTATGTTACCACCGATATTGGCGCATCGCTTGGATTCTTTATAGGTATCACCACTTTTGTTTCATTCCTGAAAAAACGAACGTGGCCAAGTTTTTTGGCCGCCGGCATTGCGTTCGGCATCGCGCAGCTCCTGAAATTTTCGCTTGTTCTTCTTATTCCCATGTATGGCATTCTTCTTGTGTTATGGGTAGGAACGCATCCTGATTACAAAACCGCGCGCGAGCGTATACGCATGTTTTTTATATATGCCACTCATACTATTGGCATTGGTATTGTTGGTATAGCCGTTGTATGGAGCGCTTATGCTCATGTTACCGCTGGCTACCCGCTTGAACGCAACTTGCAAGACGCTTCCGCGCTGCTGGATACATATCGCTTTCGGTCACACGCGGCAGTTGCGGAATTTTTAATACGGCATAAAGTCACGCGTCCCCTTGGTCAATATCTTACCGGCGCACTACTGGCCAATCAGCGCGCGGCGGGCGGCAACACAACCTATTTTCTCGGCGCCGTTTCCTCATCGGGATCGCTCGCCTATTTCCCTCTGCTGTATGCGGTAAAAGAACAAGTTCTTCTTCATGTCCTCAGCATAGCCGCGCTCATTGGATTTGTGTTTCGCGTTTTGAAAAGAAACGTTTCCGCGTCTCTCTTTACGCGCGTGCGAATGTGGATTGCATCCCATATGGAACTTGCGGCCGCTTTTGTGGTAATCAGCGTTTACTGGACAATTTCGCTTGCCTCTCCGCTTAATATTGGCCTGCGGCATGTCTTGCCCACATTTCCTTTCATTTATATCATCACCGCGTATGGCGCGCAGAGATTCGCTGCCGTGGACTCATGGAACAATCAACGATTAGGAAAAATATACGCGTATCTTCCGCGCATCCTCTCCGGTATTGTGATAAGCATAGCAGCCGGCGCGGCGCTGTTTATGTATCCGTATTATCTCTCCTACTACAACGCGTTCGGCGGCGGCACAAAAAATGGATACCGCATCGCTGTGGACTCCAACTATGACTGGGGACAAGACTTAAAGCGCCTTCGCGCGTATATGGATGCGCATAATATCCAAACGATCGCCCTGGATTATTTCGGCGGCGGATCGCGTGATTATTATCTCCCCGGCCGCGTGGACGGTTGGTGGTCGGCGCGAGGCATGCCGCAGGGATATTTTGCTATCTCTTCCACGCTTCGCGAAGGCGCGCTCGCCTCATGGGCCGAAGGCCTCACTCCGCCCAAACCAGAAGAATCCTATATCTGGCTTCGCGGCAAAGAACCAATCGGCCGCGCCGGCACATCTCTATTCATATACAAGTTTTGAATCCCCACCCATGTATATTCGTATACCAAACAATTTAACAACTAGTGCACATCTTTTTGCTATAGCAAAAAGATGTGCACTAGTTGCGGCGCGGCTATTTATTTTTATAAAACACCTTGTCTTCAAACCGAATATCTATGTATTCAATCGCGGATCGATCGGTAATATGCTGATTTAGCACTAACGCCAAATTCTCAAGCGCTCGTTCTTTATTCGTACGCTCATCAAATAATACATACCACCCCTCGTTTGTTATAAATTCCGCCTGCCCCTGAAACACGCGGCCGAAAACCACTTCCCGAACTGTTACCTTAAAGCGATCTTTTAATAAGCTAGCCATATCCCGTAAAAAAACTGCATCAGATTCTTCTATTACCCTGTCTCCTAACATAAAAAATGCCGATGCGGTCCGCCGATCCACAAGCCGAAACACCGCATTTCCGGTAAGTTGCGGCGCTTCGGCTGCCAACACGCCATCTTCGGCAATATAAAAACAATCATGTTCTATAAATTTACAATACAAGCCCCAGGGAGCGCGTTCTGAAACATGCAAGGCAATCTTCCGTGAAAAAGAACGCGAAACGTCCGTTGTTGAAATCTGTGGAAATTCTTTTAGAATATATGCTTCTAAAAAATCGGGACGAAATAAAAAAACATTTCTGCGAGAAAAAAACCATGCTATTTTTCTTGATAAAAATGCATCCGCTGCGTTCGTGATTTCTTCGGCTGAAACAGTCGTATTGCCGGAAAGTAAAATAGATTCAAACTGGAATCGCGGCGACAACAACAAAAAAAGAATACTACCGCCTCCCAACGTAAACAAAATGCTAAACCGCATAAAAAACCGCCGCATCCGCGCGCGTTTCTGCATAGTTCTATGTTGCGTCAAAACCGATTTCATATAACCACCCGCGGTATCAGCGAATTAATCCGCGTTGTGATTTCATAATTAATCGTTCCCGCCTTAAAAGCAATTTCTTCGGCGGTAATTTCTTGGAACCCTTGTCTGCCTAACAGAACAACTTCGTCTCCCGCCGCCGCGCGCCCAGCGCGCGAAATGTCCGCCATGCACATATTCATGCAAATATTTCCCACCACCGGGCACTTTTTTCCGTGCACAAGAACACTTCCTTTGCTTGATAAGCGGCGATCGTAGCCATCCCAGTATCCCACCGGCAAAACCGCAATTTTCATCGGCTGGATTACGGTAAACGCGCGGTCGTATCCGATACTAGATCCTTTCGGCGCTGTCTTTATCTGGGCAATCCGCGTCTTCCAGGTAAGCGCCGGCTTGAGTCTCATTTTGTTCAAAGACTGTCTTTGAATATCTTTTGATGGATAAAGGCCGTACAGAGCAATTCCCCAACGCACCATATTGAAGTATGTTTCCGGATACAAAATGGCGGCTGCGCTTGCGGCAACATGGCGATAGCGCGGCGCAACGTCAAGTTCTTCAAAAAGAGCAATGCTTTCTTCAAACGCGTGAAGCTGTTCTTTGTAATAGAGAGAAGTAACATTTTCCGTATCGGCAAAATGAGTATAGATTCCTTCCGCGACAATTACATTTTTATGCTTGCGAAACAATTCAGCAATAGCCGCGATGTCTTTTTGCATAATCCCTTGCCGATACGTGCCTGTTTCCACTTTTACATGCACCAGCGCTTTTTTCTTGAGTTTTTTTGCGATACGAGCACATTCTTTCAAAACATCCGCATCATAAAGCGCAAAACGGAAACCGTTTTGTATAGCGTCTGCGAGATGCGGATACGGAATGTATCCAAGAATGAGAATAGAATTTTTGACGCCTGTTTTCTTCAATAAAAGCGCCTCCTCAATTGAATCAACGCCAAAATAAATTTTCGGAAGCCGAGCTTCGGAAAATTCAAAAGCTCGACTTCCGAAAATTTTTGCAACTTCAAGTAAACCATGCCCGTAGGCGTTTGATTTTACAATGCATATAACAAAAACATCTTTGCCAACATGTTTTTGAACAACACGAAGATTGTGCCGCAACGCACGGCTATTTATCTCAACCCATGTTTTTAGATATTTTGAATCACGAATCATGAATTACGAAAATTTAAACTTCATGCTTCGCGATCCGTTCCTTCCCTACCCATTTTCGCAGCGCTTCCGGCACCACCACGGAGCCGTCCTCTTGCTGATAGTTTTCCAGCAAGGAAATCAAAATGCGCGGGGTTGCCACCATGGTATTATTCAGCGAGTGCACAAACCTTAGTTTTCCTTCCGCATCACGATACCGTATGTTCAGGCGCCTTGTTTGGAAATCATGGAAATAAGAAGACGAATGCGTCTCGCCATATTTTTTCTGACTCGGAATCCACGTTTCAATATCATATTTTTTCACCTGCCCCAATCCCAGATCGGCTCCGCAATTTACCACTATCTGGTAGGGTAAGTTTAACTGCCGCAGCATTTCTTCCGCATTTTTTGTAAGTTCTTCATGCCAGCGCACAGATTCCTCATGATCCGCCCGACACAATACCACCTGTTCAACTTTCATAAACTCATGCACCCGATAAAGCCCTTTCGTATCTTTTCCGTAACTGCCTGCTTCGCTCCGAAAACAGGGTGAAAATGCCGCAATCGTTATGGGTAGTTGCTTCTCATCAAATATTTCATCTTCATACATCCCCATCATGGAAACTTCCGCCGTACCTGCCAAATACATATCATTTTCCACTTTATAAACTTCATCTTTTCCTTGAGGAAGCCATCCGGTTCCCACTAATGCGGTTCCGCGCACTAATGCTGGCGCTATATGTACGGTAAACCTTTTTTTCTGTAAAAGCTCAAACGCAAACTGCCACAACGCCATTGAAAGCAATGCCGCATCCCCCTTCAAAAAATAACCGCGGAATCCCGATACTTTCGCGCCTCGCTCAAAGTCCGCAAGATTAAGTTCCCGCAGTAATGCGATATGGTCTTTCGGCTCAAACATAAACTGCGGCAGAGCGCCTTGTGTTCTAATTTCTTTGTTGTCGGCGTCAGAATTTCCCTCTGGAACCGATAGATCGGGAACATTGGGTATCAAAAACAACAGCCGCGCATACTCTTCTTCAACTACTTTTAATTCTTCTTCTTTGCGGGAAATTTTTTCTTTCAATTCTCGCATGGCAGCGATAGCTTGTTCCCGCCCTTCACCGGCCATATGGGAAATTTTTTCACTTGCGGTATTTTGTTGAGCGCGAAACTCGTCTGTTTCTTTAATAAGCCCTCGGCGTTTTTCATCAAGCACAAGAACTTTATCAACATCAACAACCACCCGTTTTTTTCGAGCGGCTTCTTTAATCAAATCAGGATTATCACGAATGAAACCAATGTCCAGCATAATTATAAAACAATTGTACTATATTTTAAGTTTTTTGACTATTTCATTAAATTTTTTACCGCGTTCTTTGTAATCTTTGAACTGGTCAAAACTTGTCGCACCCGGAGAAAACACGATATTCCACTGCTCCCCTTTTTTTTGTTTTTTAACGACATACTGGTAAGCCAAGCGCACCGCTTTTTCCAACTTAGAAATAATTGTTATATCAACGTGGTTAAACGCGTTTTTTAATTGCATCGTGTTCTCGCCAACCAGCATCGCATGTTTTAATCCGGACCATCGCGCCGCATCCCGCAACACATCATACGAAAGCCCTTTATCGCGCCCGCCGGCAATTAAAACGGTAGGTGTTTCAAACGCGCGCACGGCAGCGGCAGTTGAGAACGGATTGGTAGACGCCGAATCGTTATAAAACAAAATTCCGTTTATGCCGCGCACTTTTTGCAAACGAAACGGATTGCCGATAAATTTGCTGGCTACCCGCTTAATGCTAATTGGATCACAATCAAGATACAGCGCGACAGATGCCGCCATCACCGCGTTACGATAATTATGCATGCCAACTAATGCAAGATCATTCGGTGAAAAAAGGGTAAATGCGTCCGGCTGTATACTGATTCGTTTGCCGCGGCTTCGGTTCGCCAGATTTGACGCATACGCGTTATCCGAAAAATAAAAGACAGCATCTTGTTTCTTTTGATTAGCTGTAATTCCTGCTTTTGCTTCCAGATATTCATCAAACGATTCATGCGCGTCCAGATGGTCGGGAAAAATATCAAGAACAACGGCAATGCGCGGAGAAAATAAAAGATGCTGCAGTTGAAAACTGGAAAGCTCCAGAATCGCGATGGACGTATCTTTTAATTTCGGCAGAATATCAAGCATGGGAACTCCAATGTTGCCCGCAAGATACGCGTCTTTTTTACAGCGCTTTAACATACGATGAAGAAGCGTGCTGGTAGTCCCTTTGCCTTTTGTTCCGGTAATGCCGATAAGCAGCCCTTTGGCGTGGTCAAAAAAAAGCGCGGTGGCGCTGGTAAGCATGGCGCCACTTGCGTAAGATTTTGCAACTTCCGGAAGCGAAAACGGCACACCGGGCGATTTTATGATCAAATCATACGCATCAAGATGCGCAAGATACGCTTTGCTTCGTTTTTTATCAAGAATATCTATTTTGGCGCCTTTGTATCGCGGCGTCCGTTTTAAAAACCGGAGCGCTGATTTTCCTTCTTTTCCAAAACCAAGAATTGCTATACGCATATAGTAAAACATAACACCATAAAATCGGATTTAGAAGCAATAAAAATGCATGGAGTCTGATTTCATGGTGTTATGCTTATAACTGTAACGCATTTTTACCAAATAAAAAAGCCCGTGTTATGTTTAAACATAAAACAAAACGCAGGCTTCATAAACATCATTTCAACAAGATAACAGTATTTCTTGCACCGCCGCTTCTTCTTCCGTATAATCCGAACCCCAATCTTTCTCGCCCAACCACTCAAGCGCCATCACCGCAACTTTCTGCTGTTTTGCAAAAGTATCGGGAGAATCTCCAAATAATTTATGTCCCCCTTTGCCGCCATCTATTGTACTTAATTGCAATCCTTTCCGAGCTGCGCGATTAAAGTAAGCGGCAGGGATATCACCCGATGCGGTATTCACAACCGTATCACCGCGGTACCGAATGATATGGCACGGAATTGTCATATCCTTTACCACGCCAAAAGTTTCCGAATTCTGCCATGATCCTCCTTCTAAAAATGGTTTCCAGTTTTCAAACGTGAGACATCGATCAATGACTTCCCGCGCATAGGCGGCAGGCGCGGATAGGATAAGGCCATCTATATCACTCCTGCCAGCGACTGCATGAATGGCAACCGGACAACCCATACTATGTCCCATGACCACGAACCGGTTGGGATTGAACTTTTTCCGAACATACATAAGCACATGCTGTGCGTCCCGCACGCGCGTAAAAAGCCCTGTATACTTTTTAATCTTTTCCTCGGGCAACCCGACTCCCATGCCGTAATAATCAAACGCAACCGCGCCCCATCCTGCATCTGTAAACCATTCAAGAAATGGAAATGTCTTGTAGCGGGAAAACGTAAACGAACCTCCATAACAAAACATCAGCACATTTCCATTATAGCCAGCAACGGGCATCAACGAACTGACTATGGATCCTCCATCCAGCGTCACAGTCTCAACTGTGTACCTTCCTGACATAGAAACCTCCTTCAATCAATCGGTTTTTGCAGACGTATACTTCGTAAATAAGCCCGCCTCCGGCGGCGTTCTTCCCTGTTTTCATGCACCACGGCGCCATAGAGGCTTTTAATCACAGGGAAAATACGATGATACATTTCCCACTTGTTTCGCACAAGACCGCGAATACTTTCCATAAGTGGAGGCTCGTTTGCCATTCGTTCTCTGATTCTATCAAGCGTATCACTGACAATTTCCCAATCCCTGTCATTTTCCTCCTTGACACTCGGCGCCGTAAAAAACATCTTGAGACCGTCTCTCTTTCGCCAGTACCCTGTAATAATTTTAGGTCCTAAAAAACAGGAAAGTAAAAGATCGGCCATAGTATCGCCATTACTGAGCTGGGCAATTGTCTCAAATAACCCGCTTTGATCGTGAGCAAACTCCCCAAACTCAAAAAAAATAGAAAAAAGTATAACCCAAAGCCAAGCGCTGTCTTCGATTTTTCCCCGGTCGTTTTTGAATGCATACGGATCATTTCGTCTTTTGTACGAAATAATAATCCCCGTATGGAAACTTGACCACAAAAGATGACCGCATTCTTCCAAAACCCACGCGCGGCTCCCAACTTTTGTCACCCCCCACAAGAGATATCCCCATACATAAACGAAGCATATGTTAAAGAATATCGCCCGTATTACATCCTTGTCAGAAAAAAACATTTTAAGCCGCGCAATGCGCGACAAAGGTATACCATGCTCTTGCATCGCGCACCTCCAGCAGATATTTATCCGAACAATATAACAAAATAAGCATTCTTGCAAGGAATTCTGATAGAGCGTATAACATAGGCATGTCGGTTCCCTTTTCAACCATGCGTCATTCTATTCCCCAAACCCCCGGGGTATATTTTTTCCGCGACCGAAAAAACCGAATTCTCTACATAGGTAAAGCCGCGAATCTCCGCGCGCGGGTATCTTCCTATTTTCTCAAAAGCGCAAAGTTGGAACCCGCGAAACAACGCATGCTCGGCGAAGCTGACCATCTGACATGGGAAGAAACCGAAACGGAAATCACTGCCCTTCTATTGGAAGCATCTCTCATTAAAAAACATGCCCCGCCCTACAACATTGTGATGCGGGATGATAAACAATATCTCTTTGTGGGATTTACCAAAGAAAAATTTCCACGCATCTTTTTTACGCATCAGCCATTATCAGTTCAAAGCGCAAAGTTCAAAGCGCAAAGTTTAAGGAATATTCAATATATCGGGCCATTTACAGAAAGCGGCGCTGTTAAAAATCTGCTCCGGTCATTACGAAAAGCGTTCCCCTATTGCACATGCAAAAACATGCACGGTGCTCACTGCCAACACGCCGAGCTCAGTCTTTGCTTCGGTTGTTGTTGCCAAAAAAACTATCAATCGTCAAAAGAAGAACGCACGGCCTATCAAAAAAACATACGCTTTTTGAAAAACATACTGCAAGGAAAACAAAAACAACTTCTTCATAAGTTTCGTATAGAAATGAATCGCAAAAGCAAACGGAAGGAATTTGAATCAGCCGCGCATCTGCGCGATTACGTGTTTGCCATAGAACGCATATTTGAACACCGCTCTCCCATAAAAAAAGAGTTTTCTGCCGAAAACCAAAAAGGACTCCATGAGCTTCGTCTTTTATTGAAACTTTCCTCTTACCCCAAACGGATAGAAGGATATGACATATCAAACATGCAGGGAGAGCACGCGGTGGGATCCATGGTGGTGTTCACCGACGGCATGGCGGACAAACAAGAATATAGAAAATTCCGCATACGCGCCGTAAAAGGCGCAAACGACCCAGCCATGATGCGAGAAATTCTTGAACGACGGTTTCGCCATGCCGACTGGCCGCTTCCCGATATAATCCTGATAGACGGCGGAAAAACCCAGCTCAATGCCGCTCTTCGCGCTGCATCAGCCGCAAACTTTACGCCCGGGGCGCCAAGTTTTGCCGCAATCGCAAAACGCGAAGAAGAGCTTTATATTTCAAACCGCAAGAATCCCTTTAAATTGAAGGAAATGCCGACATCGCTTTTATATCTCCTCCAGCAAATCCGCAACGAAGCCCATCGCTTTGCGGTTTCGTACTACCAGAAACAGCGCCGCGCTCAAATGAAAAGGTCCTATAAAAAGGACCGGTAAATAACCTGAGAAACTAGCTTTACCAAGCTATCAGTTAACCCGGTCTGGATAATTTAGACACAAAGGTCGAAGCATGCTTCTTAGAATTAAAAAGTTGCAAAATTTGTCTTTTGTGCTACTCTAGTCCTCATGCCTACAAACCTTGGAAATTTCTATAATTTAACGCAAACCGAAACAAACGCGGCAATTGTTGTTTTTAATATCTTGTTTGCTTTTGCGCTCGCCTACATAATAGTCTGGACTTGGCGGAAAACCCATCGCGGGCTTTCGTATTCCCAGTCGTTCGCGTTCACGCTTATCATGCTCTCGCCGCTCGCGGCAACGGTTATGATGATCGTCAAAAACAACCTCATAGGCGCTTTTGCGCTTTTGGGCGCATTTGCATTCATTCGCTTCCGCACCATTATGAAAGAAACGCGCGATATTGCGTTTCTCTTTTTTGCCCTAACTATCGGCGTTGCAACCGGAACAAACAATTATGCCATTGCCCTTATTGCCACATTTCTCATATCGGCCGTTGTTTTATATCTCTGGAAGAAAAATTTCGGCTCCGCGCATGAAAAAATAGGATTTGTGCTTACGCTTGCCGCGGATGGCAATTTTAGGGGAGAAAATTTGCGCGCTTTGTTTGACCAATATCTGCGCAAATACGAACTCCTGCATGCAAGCGCTTCCCCGGAAGCGCATGAATACGCCTATGCCATTCACTTGAAAGATGACAAGGAAGCAAGCGAATTTTTACGCCAAACAAAAACTGCCGTTGGCGTTCGCTCCACATATCTGATTACCGGGAAGGAAACTATTGAGTATTGATTTTTCGCAACACAAAAAACCGATGATAGGGATTTTCATACACGCGGTAGGTTTTTATCAATTGAAAACCTGCTTTTTTTATGTCTGCAATCACCCGTTTGAGCGGGTACCGTTTGATGCCTATTTCCCACTCGTGGCTTTTTGCATAGGGCTTGTTTCGCGCCTTCAAAAAAGGAACTGATACTATTTTTTGCACATACCCCACATGCGGAATCGTGAGCGCGAACCGGAATGCGCGCGTTGCATCGGGTAAAGACACCAAAACCCATTGCCGTGAAACCCGCTTCAGCTCGTCAATTCCTTGGAGAGATTTTTCGTATGGCATGTGCTCCAATACTTCGTAGGCGGTTGCCACATCGAACGACGCATCAGGAAACGGAAGATCCGCCACATCTGCAACCATGTCTGGCCGAAGATGTTGTTCAATATCCACCGTGACTACATCAATGCCCTGCCGGCGCAGATAACGCGACACAAATCCGCCGCCGATGCCAACCTCAAGCACGTTACCCCGCGGCGGCTTATCAGCCTGCGAAACACGCGATATCACTTCCCGAATTTGGTGCCAGTAGCTTACAAACCGGCGTTTGGAATCGTAGGCGATACTATATTCTTTTGTCGAATCCATACCTTTCCATAAAACCATCTTACGCCCGCAGCCGCAAGAATTACCAAGAGAGCGCTTATGGGATACCGTAAGCGCGCCCCCGCGCCGTAGGCTGTTACAAAAATTGTTGCCGCAATAAAGTAAAGCAATACTGATGTCACAAACAATGTCTTTACGCGATATGATTCATCGCGCAGCAATACACCAATACCAACAATGGCGGCAATGCATATCATTATCCAAAAAAATTTCCCCGCAAATATTATTGCAAGCTCCGGCATAGAGAACTCCGAAAGCGCAGACGCAAACTTCCCCCGCCAATCACTCATGGCAAACACGGCCGGCGTCAAAAAATTATGATGCGGTTTTATTTGTTCTGCTTCCGGCTTTTCAAAAAAAACAGAATAGCCATCGTTCGTAAGAAGTGAAAAAGCGGATAATATCATTGTTTTTGTAAAAGCGGCCGTGTGTTCAGCAAGAAACAATCTTAAAGCAGCAGATGAACTTATGCATTTTTTTTGCCCCTCCAGAAATTCCGGCTTATCCCACGTTGCACTCCAATCAGTCGGATCAACGCCATATTTGGTTGCAATAACGCCATGAAGTGTCCAACCGCAAATATTCCCTACATCATCGTTCGTGATGGCAAAGGATCCTCCCACAGCGGCATTCCGCGCCATCCACGGCGCAAGCGCAAGCACAAAAACGAATGAAAAAACAATTACGCGAATCCACTCGCGGCGAGCAAAGATGAGAAACAAAACCGGAAATACCACAAGATAGAGCGCAGCTGGTTTGGTATATACAGCGAAGATCAGCATCCCGATGGCAAAAAAGAAGAAGGCACGCTCGCTTGGGAACCGGACATCCAAATTGCCAACAGCGTCTGATTTCCAAATTTCCATATGTCTCAAGAAAAAATATAGAAACCCTGTTAAAAAAAACGCAAACAAAGTTTCCGGCATTATAAGAATGTGAATTGCAGAAATTAATGGCTCAAATGCCGCAACAAGAGCCGCGCCCGATGCCCAACGATGAGGAATAAAAAATAAGCCAATTTTGTAGACAAATACGGCAATTCCCGCCGCAGCAGCCGCCTGCAAAAGTGAAACAAAGATGAGACCATGCGGAATAAGCGAAAAAAGTCCTATAATCGTTGGGTAGAGCGGCATAAAACGCGTGTTCGGCGTTATAACACCATCCGAAGAAGTTTGGGAAAACCCGTTTCCCAATGCCACATTGCGCCCAAGATCAAGATACGTCGGCGCGTCGGCCCAAAGCAGGCGATCTTCGCCAAATGCAAAAAGAAAAACGCCGAGAATAAAAATTTTTGCGGCAAGAACCACAACAAATAGCTTTTTAATTTCTGCAATGAACAGAAACATACAGCGACAAATCAAGCGGTATAAAGTTAGGCAATTTCAAGATCTGTTCAATTTGAAAGTTTTTAGAAAGAAAGTTCAAAATATATCGATGATCCGATGGATGAATCTCATGCGGATTTTCGCCTATCAACCGAAAGAAAGCGTTTGTCGCGATATTTTCCACGGGAAATGAAACAAACAAATGCGCACCCGGCTTTAATACGCGTTTTATTTCGGAAACCGCCCGCGCGGAATCTTGAATGTCTTCCAATGTGCTCACAACAACGCAACCGTCAAATGTTTGATCCGGAAACGGCATTTTCATAATATCGCCTGACATCAATTTTACATTGCTCACTTGATACCAATCCAGCATGCGTCGTACCGCCGCGGCTTCCTTGTGTATGTCCAACGCAGTAACTTTATCCGCCATTTTGGAAAGTGTGGGAAGAAAAATACCGGAGCCGTATCCGATTTCCAGAAGATGTTGAAACCGATATGGCCGCATCAGCTTAAAAGTATTTTTGAGACGTTTGCGATAAATAATATTTGGCCCCGGATAATAGTGGTACATAACCGGATCGCCCCAATTCGTTTGGGTCATAATTTTTTTAGGAGGAATAATGAGTTTAACCAGCTTCATACAAGCTCTTTCCATTATGGCATGAGCACAAAGAAAATTCCTGCTGCAATGGAACCAATTCCTGCAATTTGCCGAGCTGTTATCGCTTCATTTAAAAAGAGATAGGAAAAGATAGTAATCAAAACAAGCGCGGCTCCTGTGGAAACCGGATATACCGCATGCAACGGCAAACGTGAAAGCACAAATAGATAAAGGAAAAACGCCGCGCCAAAACATGCCATGCCGCCCAGCAAATACCAATTGCGTAAAAGCTCTGGAATAACCGAAAGCGATAACTCCGCTGGAAGCCGCCGCGCCGCCACGCGCAGCAACAACTGCGCGGTAACCGTAAGGCTTATATCAATAAAAAGGATAAGGTAGATCATTGACTTTTATAAGATATATGTGCTATGTATATCATTAAATTAACATCCCAACAAGACCAGTAAAACTGGTCGAAGGAGGTATTATATGTCGAAGTATAAACCACTTCTCTTAAACAGCCATGAACGGGAAATGGTGGATACTCTTACTGTCCATGCAAAAGACATGTTTCCTACCGCTGAACCTGCAGGGCATGACTGGCAGCACATCGAAAGCCAAATGAAGCTGTGGGCACACGTGGGCGGGTCTGTGTTGGAAGAACCACAGTTCGCCGGTGTTGATCGGATGGTTCCCTTTCTTGTTTCGCTTGGGCACGATCTCAACCGGCTTCCGCCCTTTATGTCAAAAAGTAAAGCGCAACCAGACTATAAAGAATACAACGCACGCGCCGAGCAACGAATGCTCGGGATGTACGCCGGGTTTCTGCATACTCTGAATATCCCGACAATTTTCATCCGCCGCGCAATGGAGGTACTTGAAGGAAAAGACCCAACAAATCCGGAATACATCATATGTGATGATTTGGATAAAATCCCTGGCCCCTTATATGCATGGCGATGTGCAGCAGTTGGAGCTGGCCAACGCGTCAAACACGATGTGGTAAAACGATACCTCGTTGCAAAAACTGGTGGTGAATCAGCACGGCTCGTGGCAGATGAAAAGTTGGAAACGTGGCTTGATGACTTGGAATGGGCGGAGGACTGGGATCCATGTGTTGCCAAAAAGCAGGATTACGTAATCCGCTCTGCAGTACTCCATGAAATCGCAGACCCCGGGTTTGAATTTCTACGCCGAATCCGGAGCGAAACAGAGACCCAACTTCGAACAATGGGCTATGAACTGTAAATTTCACAAATAGCACCTTTCCGAGCCCCACCAGCGGGGCTCTTTTTTATACAAAAAAGGTGGCACATCGTGCCACCTCAATAATGAGTCAATACTTTTTTATTTTGAAATTTTTTATCTCCGTTCTGTTTTGAAGTTTACCGTCTCGCCGCCACTACAATCAAACATAGGACCAAGATGCTCGCCGTGTTCAATGACATAGAGAATATCACGAGCGATTTCATCCGGTCGGATCAGCCGTCCTAATGGAATGTTGCTGCCGCATTCTTCAACCGCGGCGGGACTGTGTCCACATGCTTCCAACAAAAACGGGGTGTCGGTCGGCCCCGGCACCACCACATGCGCCCGCACGCCTGTTCTTGGATAACCCAAATAGAGCGCTTCGGTAAATGTTTTGACCCATGCTTTGGATGCCGAATAGAGCGGCGCCGTCGGATCAGGCGCTATCGCAACGCCGGATGCCACATTGATAATCACACCACCACTTTTTTTAAGATATGGCATGGCTTCCCGAACCATAAAAAATAATGAGCGCATGTTTACGTTTGTAACACTGTCGAACTCCGACGTCCATGTATCCATAATGGGTTTTGCAAGGTGTTCGCCAACACAATTTACTAATACATCAATACGATCAAATGCCTTGCATATTTGAAATATTGTTCCTATCACACTGCGTTCTTTTTTTACATCACACAATAAAAAACACATGGATTCATGATTGGAAACGAAGGGATGAATATCAAGCGCCACTGCCATATAACCCTTCTGTGCCAACAATAATGCCGTATCACGTCCAATTCCCGACCCGGCTCCCGTAACAACAGCGACTTTTTGTCCATTCATTTTCAAAGACCTCCGTAATGCATTGCGTCCACACATACCACAAAATGGCATGTATTGCAATCTCCTTCGCGGGGGATTTTTATTTGTTATCTTTAAATACTTCTTCCGGGCTAATAAGAATATCAGAAATTTTATATTGCGGGATTTTATAATATATATCTTTCCCCGCCGCCTGTGCCCACCAGTCGGTATCTTTTTTCAAAAATTGAACTTCTCCCAAATTGTTATTTCGTTATTTTATTCGTTATTTCACCGCCAATTCAATTAAGAAATCCATATATGGGATTATATCTCCATATTGAGGAGTAGCGCAATAGTTGATAAAGTGGTAATATAACTATGGCTCAAATTTCCAAAAAACTGGGAGAGAACATCAAGAATAACGGATAACGGGATAACGATAACGGGGTCAGGGACGCTTTTTCTGACAAGTTTTGCGCGTAAGGCATTACGTTCCACATATTCGCAGAGGTGTATAAAGTATTCGTTTGATTGAACGGGGAATGATTTGTATCTTCCTTGAT
>SBBS01000006.1 GCA_005239605.1 bacterium
TGAAAATTTCTTGCGTTAGCCCTGCTGGCGCTTCAAAATTTTCACCGGCGCCCCATCTCATATTTCTGAAATTTCACTCTAAAATTTATTACGGGACAGGTTTAATTTCCGCAAAATCAAATGACCGGCGGATGCCGCTATGAGAACTGAAAAACCAGCGAGCGCATCATGCCCTTGCAGTACGATGACGTGTGATTCTTTTTCTAAAAGAAAATACACTGCTCCAAGAATTATACTATATATTCCCCAAAAGAAAAAAGCGGCAAACCCATGCGCGGCTATGTTCCGTTCATCCATAAATCTCATAGAGAAGCTTGCGCTTCCCATGCATCCGCCAAGCAGCAGCGCGTGCACGCCAAAAGGCGCGAGTGACATGCTGTCCCAGATACTGCCCGCAAGAATTCCTATTATAAACGCAAAAGACGCCGTCATATAAGTAGCAAGGTACAGCGAAATCGCCGGAAAAAACAAAAAATTCATAGTTCCGGAAGCAACAATAATTTGAAGCAGAAAGAGAACACCTGTTCCCCCGCCTGCCGCCATATTCTGTACTATCTTATTCATAAGATATACCCACCGCAATATAAACGCGTCGTATATCCATAAGAGTAACGGGATGGCTCAGGCGCGCTATTTGAAAAGGTCCGGCGTCTGATTTTTCTATTTGTTCCACATATCCAAGCATATAATCCGGCGGACCAATGGAGAACAGCGGCTCTCCTTCTCGCACTGAGATACTGGCCGGCACTTGTATTTCAAGCACGCCGCCGCCTTGTCCCGTTGCCACCGATGAAACTCCGGACTCGGGAAGCGAGACGCTTGTTTTTTCGCCAACATGCGAGAGAAGGCGCACAATCGAGGTGTGCGAGGCAACTTCCGCAATGGTTCCTATTTGTATAATACCCTCGGCGACAAGCACGGGCATGCCGTTTTGTATTCCTTCACGCTCGCCAACATCTATCATTAAAAAATCATCCATGCGCGAAGAAGAATAACCGGCTACGCGAGCATACACTAATTGCGATCCTTCTTTTTTTCTCCTCAATACCGCGCGGAGTTCTTCGTTTTCTTTTTTTATACTATCGCTAAAAACGCGTTCCGCTTCAAGCATTTGGTTTTTTATGCGGAGTTGGTGAATTTCCTCTGCTTGGCGCGGTCCGTTCAGCATCACATCAAATATATCAGCAACCGTATAGCCGATTTTCGTAAACGATCTTGCTATCGGCAAAAGGCTATCCAGCAGTATTGCATTTATATAGGCGCCTTTCACCGCCACAATCCCTACTGCAAGAATCAGCAATACGAATATGATGTTCTGTTTATACCATGACTTCGCTTTCATGTTCCAAAAGCACGTTACGCAATATATCAAGATCTTCCAAGATAATGCCGGTTCCGCGTACCACAGCCGTGAGAGGGTCATCCGCAATTCGCACCGGCATTCGCGTCTCCCGCTCAATAATGTTCGGAAGCCCGCGAATTAATGCGCCGCCGCCTACGAGCACAATTCCACGATGCATAACATCGGCAACCAGCTCTGGCGGCGTATCTTCTATGACGGCTTTTATGGAACTTATGATAAGTTTTACAGAACGGGAAATTGCTTCCCGCATATCTGTGCTTGAAACAACGATTTCGCGCGGTAATCCGGTTATAAGGTCCCTTCCGCGCATCGTGGTTTCCATTTCTTCATCGCCGTCCCATACGGAACCAATTGCTATTTTTATATCTTCTGCCGTACGTTCCCCAATAAGCATTTTAAACTCATCGCGCGTAAATGTAATAATATCCTCGTTTAATTTATCCCCCGCTATTTTTATGTTGCGGGATGCCACAATGCCGCCCAGTGAAATGACCGCAATATCCGTGGTGCCGCCGCCTATGTCCACAATCATGTTTCCTACGGGTTCTTGCACCGGCATTCGGATACCAACCGCCGCGGCCATTGGTTCTTCCACAAGATAAACCTCTCGAGCGCCTGCGTTTATCGCCGCATCGCGTACGGCGCGCCGTTCTACTTCCGTGGTGGCAGAAGGAATGCCGATTACCACTCGGGGACGCGCCAAAAAGTTATACCGCGCATCGTGCACTTTGCGAATAAAATATTTCATCATTTCCTCCGTAACTTCAAAATCGGAAATAACCCCTTCCACCAACGGCCGCACGGCCACGATGTGTCCGGGAGTGCGCCCTACCATGCGCCGCGCTTCGTTTCCTACTGCAACCACATGATTTGTTTTTTGATTTATAGCAACAACAGACGGCTCATTTATCACAACGCCATCCCCGCGGACATACACCAACGTGTTTGCCGTGCCGAGGTCAATGCCAATGTCTTTTGAGAAAAAACGAAATATACGGTCAAACATGTTGAATAGATAGAAAACAAAGCGAATAAATATAGACAGCACACTATGAAATAACAATTAGAAACTTTGAAAAATGGATGAGGTGCGCTGTTTTGGAGCCAGAAAAAACCGCAGATATACTAGAAGTACATTGAGGATTTTTTCTGGTGAAAAACAAGCATATCGCCATTTTTCATGTTTATGGAGCGCTATTTCATAGTGTGCTGTCTATAGTGTATCGCTAATTCAAAATGCAAAAATCAAAATGTAAAATTAGACCTGTCCCTTAATAAATTTTAGAGTGAAATTTCAGAAATATGAGATGGGGCGCCGGTGAAAATTTTGAAGCGCCAGCAGGGCTCACGCAA
>SBBS01000016.1 GCA_005239605.1 bacterium
ATTTTGAAGCGCCAGCAGGGCTCACGCAAGAAATTTTCACCAAGCCCCGGCCGGATTTCGGGAATTTTTAGCCGAAAATTTATTAAGGGACAGGTCTAAAGTTTCTAATTGTTATTTCATAGTGTGCTGTCTATATATTCGTATACACTTCTCGCACATCAGGGTGGTCGGAGAGGAATTCTACAAGCTCGTCTATCTGAGCCTGCGTAGTCTCATCCGCTTCCATGGTGGTTGTGGGCGTATACGAGCCGTCCGGATGTTTTTCAAACGCCCACAGCGCTCCGCCCGGGGCCATTTTGGCGTTGTGCTCGCCTAAAATGGCGCGCACCTCGGCAAATGTGCGGTTGTTGTTGTCGGTAATGCCTACAATCACAAGCGCCACACCTCCCGGACCATATGCTTCGTAGATCACCTCCGCAAGCGATTCCTCTTTGTCAGCGCCCTTTTTAATGGCGCGCTCAATGGTGTCTTTGGGAATGTTTGCGGCTTGCGCTTTTTCTATGAGTGTGCGGAGTGTGGGGTTGAGATCCGTGCTCGGGCCTTTTTCGCGCACGGATAAACTGATAGCTTGGGTGATTTTTGAAAACACCTTGCTTTTTTTAGCATCAGTCGCCGCTTTTTTGTGTTTAATTTGCGCCCACTTGGAATGTCCTGACATAGAGATTAATTTATAATGTGTGCGCTTGTCTGGAACAGTCCAGAATAATTTTCTTTGCTTCTTCCAAACGCGGGATTTCGCGCACGGTGAAATTTTTATGCCCGGCGGTTTGGATTGTCATGTTTCCAAAACCAAACAGCGTCATAATAATGGTGGGAACTTCTGTTGTTATATCTTGAATATTTGCGACGAGAAATTCTGAGATTTCACGGTTAAAGAGGCCGCGTTGTTCCACATCAATAACTCGTTTTGTTGTTATAATCCACACATCCAGACGATAGTTAATCCAGATGGCAAACATTAATGCCAGAATAAGCAGTGCGTACAAAGAAAGCAAGAAGGCGACTACCGGGTCAACAACACCATCATCAACAATCTCATACCAGACGCTTTTTACGGAAAAAACAAGGATTCCCATAATAATCATAAAGATTACAGCAAGAAGTTCTCGCACTAAAACAAGCCAATGGCGATGCAAGACCAAAAGCACGCGCTCGTTGTGTTCAAGATGAAGTGAAGGTATGGGCATGCATTATGATAATAAATTGTTCCACGGGACGCGCAGAAAAAAATACAAGGAAAGGATAATAAGAATTACAGACAGCGCGATAAACGGCACAACGAACGTGTGCAGCGGATCTTCCGGCACGGCGTATGCGCGGATATGGTAGATAAGCGCGGCGGCAAAAGCGCCATACCCGGCAATAAAGATACTAAAAAGAATGAGCGCCAAGGAAAACATGTCGGTTTAAAGCAATGTTTCTTGCATGTTGGCCGGTAATGGAATTTGCAGGTGTTCATAAGCCAAGCGCGTTGCCATGCGTCCGCGCGGCGTGCGTTCCAAAAAGCCGATTTGAAGGAGATATGGCTCATGCACATCTTCAATGGTCTCTATTTCTTCCGATGTGGAAGCAGCCAAAGTTTGAATGCCTACCGGTCCGCCGTTGTATTTAGCTATTATTGTTTCCAGAATGCGTCTATCGCCTATTTCAAGGCCTTTTTGGTCCACATCAAGAAGGCGCAAGGCCTCACGGGCAGTGTCAGCGGTAATGATGCCGTTTCCGCGAACCTCCGCGTAATCACGGCACCGTTTAAGAAAACGGTTTGCCACGCGCGGGGTGGAACGGCTTCGAAGGGAAAGCTCAGTTATTGCCTCCGGTTCAATGGAAACATTCAACAGGGCGGCTGATCGTTGTACGATGCGTTCTATATCGTCATGGCTGTAAAAAGAAAGGCGGTAGGTGCCGCCGGAAAACCGCGAGCGGAGCGGCGATGATAAAAGCGCCATGCGCGTGGTGGCGGCAAGAAGTGTAAAGGATGGAAGATCTAATTGCAATACGCGGGCGGACGGCCCTTTTCCGATTACTATATCAAGCGTGCGCGATTCCATTGCCGGATACAATATTTCTTCCACGAGTTTGTTGAGGCGATGTATTTCGTCAATAAAAAGGATATCGCCCGGGGAGAGGTTTGTAAGAACAGACGCAAGATCTCCCACGCGCTCAATGGCGGGACCGGATGTTACGCGGATGGGAGAATTCATTTCATGGGCAATAAGATGGGCAAGCGTTGTTTTTCCCAGACCGGCGGGGCCGTAAAACAAAATGTGTTCCAGCGGCTCGCCGCGCTTGCGCGCCGCCTCCAGAGAAATAGCAAGGTTTTTTTTAATCGCGTCTTGCCCGATATATTCGTCCCATGTGCGGGGACGCAGTGACGCGTCCAATGTTGTGTCTTCTTTTTGTTCCTTGCTGCTTGCAACGGATATTTCTTTCGTTTGATTGGTCATGTGTCTAGTATACCATTTGAAGCAAGTTTTCAAATGCGCTCTGATTTGTGAGCTCGTGCGGCGGGAGTTGACAACTGCCAAAAAACCTGATATCCTTTACAGGATTTCAGTTTATCCAGTTTACCCTAATTCTTGTTCGCAGCCTCCAGGCGATTAAGGTTATGAATCCTTATCTGGGCTTTTCCCCCGCGGGAAGTTCGGTTGCCGGCTTATGCCAGGCGTACGGAGCTTTTCCCGAGAAAAGTTCTCAGTCCTTGTACCTATGCGAGGACAATTACCTGGAGGCTGCGGAAAAGAATTTTACTCCTCTTTTGCTTCTCCGGTAACCCGTGTTATTTCTTTAATCGCGGTAATGCCGTCAAAAACTTTTAAGATGCCGTCTTGCTGCATCGTGAGCATACCCTGATGCTTTGCGGCATTTCGGATATCAGATTCCGAAGGAGTTTGAAGGATAAGATGTTCAATTTCATCATTAATCATAAATACTTCAAAAATACTGATGCGTCCTTTGTAGCCGATCCCGCCGCATACATCGCATCCCCGCGCGCGCCATATGGGTTGTTTTGTGAAATTTGGTTTTATATACGGATGGGGTAAATCTTTCATAACTTCCTGCATATATTGAATTTCAACATGTTCGGGTGTATACATTTCGCGGCATACCAGGCAAAGCCGCCGCACGAGCCGCTGTGCCAAGGTCAGATTGATCGCGGGCGCGATGATAGTGGGACGCACGCCAAGATCAATCAGGCGCGGAATGGTTCCCGGAGCGTTGTTGGTATGGAGCGTGGAGAAAACTAAATGTCCGGTAAGCGCGGCATGCATGGCAATTTCTGCCGTTTCTAAGTCGCGTATTTCGCCGACAAGTATAACGTCCGGATCCTGGCGCACGATAGACCGAAGGCCGTTGGAAAATGTGTATCCCCGTTCTTTGTCCACCTGTGTCTGGTTAATTTCTTTCAGATGATATTCTATCGGATCCTCAATGGAAACAATGCTGATGTCCGGCGAGTTGATGTGTTTTACAAACGCATAGAGCGTTGTTGTTTTTCCCGCGCCCGTGGGGCCGGTGGTGAGAATCATGCCATTCGGCTTGTTCAGTTCCGCTTTTACGAGTTCAAGTATGGGCGGCTGCATACCAAGATCTTCCAGGGATAACGATATCAATTTTGGGTCAAGAATGCGTATCACTATCGATTCGCCGTATGCCCCCGGAAGCGTGGAAGTGCGCACCTCAATGTCTTCTTTGTCCTCCCCGCGGATGGTAAACCGGCCGTCTTGCGATTCTTTTTTTATATTCAGTTTAATGCCGGACACAAGCTTGATACGCGAAAGGATTAGATTATATATGCGCGTTGAAAAAAAAAGCACATCATGTAGAACGCCGTCAATGCGCACGCGAAGCCGCGTGGTTTCTTCTTCCGGTTTTATGTGGATATCGGAGACTTCAAGAATTCGTGAGGCTTCCAATAGCACTTCCAGCGTGAGCGACACGCGCCGTTCTTCCGTTGACGCGGTGAGCGGCTCAAGTATATCTCGGAGTTGTTGAATCGTTCGCAGGGTTTTTAATTCTTTCGGCAGTATGTTGTCGTCCAGAATAACAATGCCGCCGGGCAAAGGTTGCGCGCCCGGAGCTTCTTTGTATTTTTCCCAAGCAAGTTCCAAACTGTTCCGAGAAACCATAAACACCTCCGGTTGGTAGTGTTTTTGCTTGAGTTTTTCAATTATATGCTCGGCGATTTTGGAATTGGGGTTGCGGATGGCAACTTTAATTTTTTTTCCTACCATTTGAAACACCACAAGCTCTGCTTCCCGCGCTTCCATTTCGGGCACTAATAAAAGGGCGTTTGTATTCACGCCAACATCCAGCTTGAGATAAGGCAGGTTGTATTTTTGAGAGAGAATGCGCGCAAGATCTTCTTCTTCCTGCAAGTGAAGAGATTGAAGATGTTTTTCTACTATTTCATCATCGGGGCGAGTCATGGAGTCATTATATCATGAAACATGAAACATGGAACAAAAAACTTTTACTTCCCCACTAAGAAAGCTGCAGCCGTAAGGGTGTGGATGGTCTACTTTTTAATCCATAACACGTTCTATGTTATGTGTTACGTGTTTTAGAAGTTTCCGCATTTCTGTTTCTGCTTCGCTAAAATTGGCGAACCCGCGTATGACAAGATTGCCGTTTGCGGCGGGCGTTTCCGCCGCCTGGGCTATTTGTCTAACAGTGTTCGGATCAGTTCCGGAAACTAAAATATGAACATTATTCGCGGCAGAATCCTGATCTTGCCACAAAACAATGCATAATGCCGGCAGTTTCATCGCAACGCGCATGTCCGCGACAAGCGCGGGGAGTATGTTTGCGGATTGATTTGTTTTTTCAAAATCCTCTTTAGGAAGAAATGCCCAGAATACCGCGTCTTTGTCTTCCATGTAAGAGCGCAGTAAAGCGCGGCTCCAAAGTTTCATGGTGTTTATTTCCCACTGATTTATCGGAGAGAGCGATTTTTTTTCTGTTTTTGCCTGCACGTGCGAGAGATGTATAAGGGCGGCCGGGTTTTTTAAGGGAGTTTCTGTCTCAAGCGTGCGTGTTATATCGGTTTCATCCGCAAATCCAAGAGCAATAATCATGTCGCTGGGGATGTGGCGATGTTCCAATTCAAACGCGTCTTTGGTGAGTTCATGGCGCGGGGAGAGAAATATACGAAGCTTGCTGCCTTCTTTTTCATACCGCAGTTCGTCCACCGGGTTGGTATCTATATCAAGCGCCAGCGCGAACTCTTTTTGCGGGCGTTCTTTTTTAAACATATGGCTCCAGCGGTCTTGCAGGTGCTCGGGTGCGTTTAATATGAAAGCTTTGTCTCCGAGCCGTTCTTTAAGCGCGTGCGCGGCAAGAAGCTCCGCGTCTCCCGACTCCGGCCCCAGCACAATACCAATACGCGCGCTTTGTTCCGCGAGGGTTAAAATGTTCAACACGTGTTGTAGATCGCGCATTTCCATAGATTTTTCTTTGTTTATGCAGGCATATCTAGCACATCTGTGGTTGTAAAGGAAGTATTGACTTTTGACATTTTTTGGTGTACTGTATAGAAAACTTTGAAGGAGGTCTTTGATATGAAAAAGGTATTGTGTTTGCTTGTTGTTATTTTTTTTCTTGTCGGCGTTACCACCTCTGCACATGCGCATCGGCGCTACGGAAGAGGTAGGGGGGTAAGTTGGGAGACTGTGGCTGGTATTGGTATCTTTGCGGCTATTATTGGTTACATCGCTTCCAAAAAAAGCGACATACAAGAGAAGGGTATTGACGAAGAATACAGGACCCAGCGGTATAAGATTGATGCCGACACAACGTTGGCTGCTCCGTCGGCGCTTGGAGACAGAGAAAGCTCCGAGTGGGATCGTCCTCAAGAAGGACGGGCACGAATTTATTCGCCATTGCCTGTTGTCAGGCACATACAGCGGCGACCAGAACTGGAACAACGCGCGGACGATGGCCCGGAGCCGGGTGAGTACGCGTCGTATGCGCAAAAAAAATCAACAGTGCCGGTGCCGGACATTGCTGATTTAGAGAGCCTTTATAGTTCTCTTGGGAAATATCAGGCAACAAGGCGCGAGATTAGCGCGCTCATGTACAGCATAGAAGAAGTGCAAGATACGAGCGAGGCGATGTTTTCGCGACGCGAGCTCCGGAGTGATCTGGATTACCTGAATTCACTTCAAGAAAAGGTTTTACAGAAAGGAGCTCCGGTTGCGGAGATTGCCGCGCTGGAAAAACTTATTAAGTACATTGAATTGGCCGTTTTTGGAAAGGAGATATCGTGAAGATGGCAGTGTTTTTTTTCTTATTTTTAACGTTGGCAACCGCTGCCGCGCCGGCACATGCGTGGCGGGATGATTACTCTTACCACTATCGGGACCGATACCGGCGCTGGTATAGCCGCGATTATTACTATCCGCGCCGGTACTACGACCGGTACTATGGCGGCCGTTGTTGCAACGACGACCGCTATGAGGTAGGCCGCGAGCGGCCCCGGCAAACCTTCCGGCTTAAAAAACCGGACGGGACTGAAATTGAAACCACCAGGTAAAGGCGTTTTGTTACGGCAGAGAGAAGTTTCTATAAAGAATTCTTTTCTCTGCTGTTTTTATTTGTTATGAGTTTTGTTGTTTGTGATTTAATAGACCTGTCCCTTAATAAATTTTCGGCTAAAAATTCCCGAAATCTGGCCGGGGCTTGGTAAAAATTTCTTGCGTGAGTCCTGCGAGCGCTTCAAAATTTTCACCGGCGCCCCATCTCATATTTCTGAAATTTCACTCTAAAATTTATTAAGGGACAGGTCTAACGGAACATTTGTATATAGAGCAGGAAAATTAATCTAGTGCACATCTTTTTGCTATCGCAAAAAGATGTGCACTAGATATTTATTATATTGTACTGTTCGTTTGTTTTTCTTTATCTTTTTTATTGTTCCGGTTTTTGCTAGTATGACGCTTGCTTATGGAATCGCTAGAAATAACAACTCATTCCGCAAGAGAAACACAAAAAATCGGGCGGCTTTTTGCGCGGGAGATTTTGCATTCTCACATAGAACACTACGGAGCGCTGGTTGTTGCATTGGAAGGCGACTTAGGCGGCGGCAAAACAACGTTTGCGCAAGGGTTCGCGCGCGGTTTGGGTGTGCGTGAAAAAGTCGCAAGCCCCACATTTATAATCATGCGCCAGCATAATCTCCGGAAGTCTGACTTCCGGATATTTGTCCACATTGACGCTTATCGCGTGGAAAAAGTTCATGAGTTACATGTATTGGGCTGGCAGGATATACTAAAAGATGCCGGCGCGATTGTGCTGGTAGAGTGGGCCAACCGCATCCGCCGCATATTGCCGAAAGAATATATGCGAATTCAGTTTGAATTTGTGGACGAAAAAATAAGGAATATCAAATTATCTCAAAACTCAAATGTTAAAATTCAAAACCAAAACTAATTTTTTTAACTTTTTAGTTTTAAGTTATGATTTTGAGCTTTGAGCTTTGCGTTTTGAGTTATGTCGGAAAAAACACAAAAAAACGAAAAACAGAAAGTGTTTGTGTTGTTAGACACTCACGCGCTCATTCACCGTGCGTTTCACGCCCTGCCGCCGTTAATGTCGCCGGCGGGAGAGCCGGTAGGCGCCGTATACGGCGTTGCGAACATTGTGCTGAAAATTTTGAAGGATTTCTCGCCTGACTATATTGCCGCAGCGTTTGATCGCCCGGAACCCACGTTTCGCCATGAGGCCTACAAAGAATACAAAGCCCAGCGTGTGGAAGCGCCGGATGATTTGATTCGCCAGTTTGACAGCGTGCGCGAGCTTTTTCAGGCGTTCGGTATCCGCATATACGACAAGGCGGGTTATGAAGCCGACGACATAATTGGTACGCTTGTTGCCAAAGCGCGGGCGGCCGATAAAAATCTCACGATCATTATTGCATCCGGCGATATGGATACTACCCAACTGGTGGATGGTACGCGCACGTCCGTGTTTACCATGCGTAAAGGAATTACCGATACGGTTTTATATGATGAAAAAGCGGTGCGCGAACGATTTGGATTTGCGCCTGCATATATGCCTGATTTCAAAGGATTGAAGGGTGATCCATCTGATAATATCAAGGGCGTACCCGGGGTGGGAGAAAAAACCGCAACAACTCTTATACAAAAATACGGCACGCTTGAAAAAATATATGAATCTCTTTCCAAAAAGAAACTAGATACCGCCGTTTTCAAGGGCAAGCTGCCGGATATATTGCGTGCGCATAAAGAAGAAGCGTATTCTTCGCGCGACCTTGCGCGTATTCGGACGGATGTGCCGGTTTCATTTCAGGCGGCGGATACGGCATGGAAAGGGATTCAATCTTCCGCGTCCGCTCGCGCGTTTTTGGAACGTTTGGGTTTTGCCAGTTTAGTTTCGCGTTTGTACGCGGCGGGAGAGTCTCGGCTTCCGGCGGCGAATAAAAATAGCGCGCAAATGAGTTTAATGGCGGCGGAAAAAACTCCACGCAAAGCGCGCGCGTTCTCGGCGGAGTTTTTTTCACGCGCTTTATCCGCCCAGTCTGTTTCGTGGATAGCGGTGGAGGATGCGGCTGTTTGTGCGGGTGTTGCGGGGAATGACGCATGGAATATTAATGAAGATGACATTCAAAAAAATGCGAAACAATTTCAACTCTTGTTTCAGAGCAACGCGCCGCATATTGCTTTTTGCGGCAAGGAAATACTCCGGCTTTTTTGGAAAGCGGGAGTTGATTCACCCCGCATGGATTTTGATGTTGGTATCGCGGCGTGGGTTTTGCGTCCGGAGATGAGGAATCCTGATTTGTTTGATCTTCTGGATGAAAAATTATCTTTTCGCGCAAAGTCGGCAGAAGAAGCGGGCGCGCATATGCCCAAACTCAGAAAGATTCTTGAAAAAGAATTAAAAGCAAGTAAATTGGAAAAAGTTTTTTTTGACATTGAGATGCCGCTTGTTCCCGTCCTTGCGCACATGGAGAATATGGGCATCCGTATTGATATAAAAATTCTTTCCGATTTTTCCAAGTCGCTCCAGCATCGCATGGACCAGCGAGAGGCGCGGATATACGAGCTCGCGGGCGCAAAGTTTAACATAAACTCGCCCAAACAGCTGGGAGAAATATTATTTGAAAAGTTGGGAATTGCTTCGGACGCTGTTCGCAAAACCGGCGGCGGCGCGCGGTCTACCCGCGCCTCCGAGCTTACGAAACTAAAAGGCGCGCATCCATTGGTGGATGAGATTCTTGCCTGGCGCGAGGAAATGAAACTCAAATCAACGTATGTGGATGTTCTGCCGGGGTTGATAGATCCTGCGACAAAACGCATTCATACGACATTCAACCAAACAGGCACCGTAACGGGGCGTTTGTCTTCACAAAATCCAAACATGCAGAACATTCCCATACGCACGCCGTTGGGGCTGGAAATTCGCCGCGCGTTTGTTGCCGCCCCCGGTTATACATTGGTATCGTTTGATTACTCGCAAATAGAGCTTCGTCTGGCCGCGCATTTGTCTGGAGATAAGAATATGATACAGGCGTTTCGCGACGGCAATGCGGACATTCACACACTCACGGCCGCCGCCGTAAACCACGCGCAACCTGCGGATGTTACGCCAACCATGCGCCGGGCGGCTAAAGCGATCAATTTCGGCATTTTGTACGGCATGGGCGCGCAAAGTTTGGCGGAATCTTTGGGTATTGGGCGGCGGGAAGCCGACAGTTTTATACGCGCGTATTTTGAACAGTTTCCCGGCATAAAAACGCTGATGGAGAAATTAAAACGGGACGCGCTGGAACGCGGTTTTGTGGAAACGCTTTTTGGACGGCGGCGCTATTTTCCCAACATGGCAAATCTTGGTTGGCAGGCGCGGCGGGAAGCGGAACGGATGGCAATTAACGCGCCCATTCAAGGTTCGGACTCCGATATCATAAAGGTTGCCATGGTGCGCGTATATCGTCAGTTGTCCGAGGATATTCAGCAGGGCGACGTAAAATTGCTGCTGCAGGTTCACGATGAGCTTTTGTTTGAAGTAAAACAGCCGCTGGTAAAGTCGGTGTCCGAACGGGTACGGAACATAATGGAACATGCTTGCGAACTTGCAGTGCCGCTGCGAGTTGATGTGCGGACGGGCGCGAACTGGAAGGATATGGTGTAGTTTGTAAACACCTTCTCAACCATTTATAGTGGAAGAATGGAGCAGTTTCCTAAAAAACAAACAATGCCGTTTTACAGCTCTTTTGCGGCGCGCGTGTTTTTATTTTCATGCGCGGCAATGCTTTTACTGCTTGTTGCCGCAGGATTTCTTATGCAAATGACGGCTCGCGAATTCTTTTTGTTTTTTGGTATTGGAGGAATAGGAGCCGCGTTTATCCTTTCATTTTTATTGGCTTACATCATTACGCGTCCCATTCTCAAGCTTGCCAAAGCGGCGCGGCGCATTGCGGAGGGCGATTCTTCCGTTCCGGTCGACATGGAAAGGAACGATGAAATAGGACAACTGTTTCATTTTTTTAGCGGAACTGCTAAGCATGTCCGCGAGAGCAGAGAACGCGAGATTGCGCTTTCCCAAATAAAATCACAGTTTGTTATGGTGGCGGCGCATCAGCTGCGCACGCCCCTTTCCGCGCTCAAATGGTCGCTGCGCTTGATGCTTGACGGGGACATGGGCGAGATAAACGAAAAACAGCGCGAATTTCTTGAGCAGAGTTATCAAACAAACGAACACATCATTCGCTTAATTAACGACTTTCTTGACATATCTCGCATTGAAGAAGGCCGTTTCGGGTTCCAGTTTCAAAAAACAAAAATTCTTGATAGTATACAAAAAGCTGTTGAGGCGTCTACAGCTCAAGCAGCCATACGGGGAGTGCGCCTTTCTTTTGTGAAGGATATCCCGGCGGAACTTGAAATTATTGCCGATGAGAGCCGCATATACACGGCGGTTATGAATATACTGGATAACGCCATTCGATATAGCAACGCGGGCGAGGAGGTGGTGGTGCGAGCGGCGCTGACACAAGGCAAGTTGGAAGTTAGCATTACAGACAAGGGCATTGGCATACCGGAAAAAGAACGGTCAAAAATATTTTCCCGGTTTTATCGCGCTTCAAACGCCATACGCAAGCAAACGGAAGGATCGGGTTTGGGTCTTTTTATAGCGAAAAACATCATTGAACACCATGGCGGAACGATCGGCTTTACATCAGAAGAACAAAAAGGCACGAGGGTATTTTTTAACATTCCCGCAGGGGAGGATTTTATAAAAAAGCAAGAGAAGTCTTATCAACCCATTGGAGAAGTTAAATAGATATTATGGATCAAAAACAAAATTCACTGCCTGTTGCGCGGGCCGTAGAAAAAAATAGCGTGAAACTTGTAATCGTGGAAGACGACAAATTTTTGCGTGATTTGATTATCCGCAAGCTTTCTGGCGAAGGGTTTTTAGTGAAGGAAGCCGCGACGGGCGAAGAGGGATTGGAGATAATGCGGGAAGAGGCGCCTCAATTGCTGCTGTTGGATATTTTACTGCCGGGTCTGAGCGGATACGATGTTCTTGAAGCAATGCAGAAGAGCGAACAGCTAAAAAGCATACCGGTTGTCATGCTGAGCAATTTAGGGCAGAAAGAAGAGGTGGAGCGCGCGAAATCTTTGGGCGCGAAAGATTTTCTCATAAAAGCAAAATATACGCCCGGCGAGATTGTAACGCGGATAAAAGAGATTCTTGACGAACTCTACATGTAACACGCATGCTTTATGTTCTCTCAGGCGAAGATGCATACCGAAGCCGTAAAAAACTGCGGGATATTGAAGATCGGTTTTATGCGGTGGCAGGGGGCCGCGAAAGCGCGGTGCGCATTGTGTTGTCGGAGAGTTCACGGCTGGAAGTTGAGCAGGTCTTAACTACCGGTTCCCTTTTTCGCAATAAGCGGCTGTTTATACTTGAAGAGCCGAGCGCGGCGGCCGCGGATGCGGCGGTATATCTGGAAGAAAAACTCCCTTTGCTTGTCAAATCGGATGATATCTACGTAATATGGGATCGCGTGCCAACGCCAAAACAAGGGTTTTTTGCCGCCGCCGCGTCGAGCGCGGTAAAAGCTCAGGAATTCAAGCGGCTTACAGCACAAGAATCCGCGCGGTTTTTAGATGAAGAAGCGCGTATGCGCGGCATATCGCCGTCTTCCGTCCAAAAGAGGCGTATTTTGATGGATGCCGGGGGAGATTCATGGCGCATGGTGCAGGAACTTGAAAAAGCGGCGATTTCCCCCCCGTCAAAATATTTAACAGGGGAGCTTATTCCCGCAAGCAGCAACGATGACCGCGCGATATTTAGTCTTATGGATGCGTATGGTTTGTCGCAGCGCGCGAAAGCATGGCAGATTTACAACACATTGGTTCATGCCGGCATGGAGCCCGAGAAAATTTTTTGGCGGCTTCTTTCTCACACAAGGACACTTCTTTCCATATATTCGCTTATGCAGCGCGGCGCCGCGGCGGCAGATATTCCGCGCGCCGCGGGGGTGCATCCATTTGTTGCCAAAAAAGCGGCCGTTTTGGCCGCGCGTGTGTCTTTGTCTGATCTTACTGGCAAGCACGCTTCCCTTGTTAATCTTGATTTTCAAGCAAAACAAAGCCGAGGGGATGTAGCCCTCGGCTTGGAGCGAATTTTACTGAATCTTTCTATTTAGGCATTACCACCAACCGCGCCATGCGGGATTTTTTTCTTGCGGCTGTGTTTTGTTTGAGAACGCGGGTTTTGGCCGCTTTATCAATTGATGCGTATGCTCGGGGAAGCAAGGCCGCGGCTTGGGCGTGTTTTCCGGCCTCCACAAGTTTTCGGATTTGCTTTATTGCTTCACCGACAGCACGTTTGCGGCGTGTATTCTGGTCGCGGCGCCGCGCGGATTGACGCAGAGCTTTTTTGGCTGAT
This sequence comes from bacterium, assembly GCA_005239605.1. Classification (GTDB taxonomy): domain Bacteria; phylum Patescibacteriota; class Minisyncoccia; order Ryanbacterales; family 2-02-FULL-48-12; genus 02-FULL-45-17b. The sequence goes on from SBBS01000016.1 coordinate 12,922, forward strand.
GATGTATTTGGCATGGGTATACTGTAGATGATTTTTGAAATTATTGCAAGCTATGTTTGGGTATCGCGCATGCTAGAAACCACACAATACACAAAGCGCTATGCACAGTCCCTCATCCCATGGGACTCTTTATTTTTTTACATGCTATATAATAAAAGCATGGACGAGCAAAAATTGCTGCCGGCTCCTCGTCGGTGGGAACGAGTGTTTGAATGGGCAAAACCATGGATGACAAAAAAAGTCGCCGTAAGCGGAGCGGTGCTTGGCGCTATTCTTCTTGCGGTTATATGGCAGGGTTGGCGGGGAGGAAAGTTTGCGCGGCCTGAATTTGAGGAGATGTATTCATTAGTGCCGGATAAAGTTTCTCAAAGCGCGGCTATTCCGGTGCGCCTGCCGGAAGGCGTGCGGTTTGCTGTCGCCCAAGCCGCAGAAGCAATTGCGTTTGATCCGGAACTCAAAGGCGATTGGCATGCGGGAGACGAAGAAGATAAACTATTTTTTCAACCAGCAAAGAAACTGGAATTAGGATCATACTATGCCGTAACGCTTACAGCGGGAGAAATTACCTTATCTAAAGATTTTTTGGTGGATGAAGATCCGCGGATTGTTTCCGTGTTTCCAAATAAGGACAGTGAAGCATCGGAATACTCTCAGATTACCATTGTTTTCAACCGGCCGATGGTGCCTTTGACCACTCTGGACGAGTTATCCGACAAAGAGATCCCCGTACAAATATCCCCCGCCACGCCCGGTGCGTTTAAGTGGATAACAACGCGTAATCTTCAATTTATACCGAAAGATCGTCTGAAGCGCTCTTCTCATTATACGGTCGCTATACAACCCGGTTTCATATCTATGGATGGCTTGTCTGTTCCCGCGGTATCTTATGAGTTCACAACTCGCCCGTTGCGTTACGAATATATGTATCCGGACAGCGTTGCCATGCAGGGGAATCCGGTCCGTATTGTTTTTAATCAGCCGATTGACATCGAACGGACACAACGCGAATTGACGCTCAAAAAAGGGGCGGATGCGGTTGATTTTGCGGTGGGATACGGAAAGCGCGAATTATACAACGCGGAATCAAAAAAGTACGAAGTTTTTTTGGATAAATCTATTTTAGAAATTTATAACAAGCATGACCAGCATGGCCGTGAAAACGTGTGGGATTTTGAAAGCCAATATTCGTATACACTTGCAAAAGCGTATCCGGCAGAGGGAGATATGATTTTGGAGCAAGGTTTTAGCGGCACGGTATCCATACCCCCGATTATCGGCAATATTACGGCAGAGTCTCCGCGAAGCCGTCATGCGACGCAAGATTTGTTTGATCCCGAGGGGAAATTATGGATTACATTTGCGGAAGACATCAATAAAGATGCAAGCAAGATAGAAGCCCCCGCCCGTAAAGAAATAGGGTACGGCGAAAAATGTCGGGAACCTCAAGCGGGCGAGGAGGTTTTTTATGGAGAAGATTGCCAGAAAGTTCCCGACCAAAAGCGCATATATCTTACGTTTGATCCGTCATCATTTAAGCCGGGCCAGGAGTTTATGGTTACGTTTAAAAAAATTGTAAATGCGGACGGATTAGTGATGAATGCAAACGATATTATAAAGCCCGTACGCATATACCCGTCGCTTGCGATTTATTCCACTGTGCCGGGTGAAGGAGGAGAGAATACTGATTTGACAAAGATGGTTGTCTGCAGTTCCAATCCTTTGCAAATTCCGGATGAGACAGCATTTTATGAACGTGTAAAAAGCAATGTGACAGTAGGCCTTTGGAATTGGCACGAGCCGTATCGCGTTACGAGAGACAACACCGGCGCTGTGTGCAAAGTGGGGCAGTTTGAAAATACTATTTTGTACGGCTTGGTGCCCGAATTCTCCTATAAAATTTCTCTATCACTCGTTGATGATTTTGGGCAGAAGGCGGAAAAAACCGTTCATTTCCAGAGCGGGAAACTTTCCTCGTTTGATCGTAATTTTTTTCACCTACAGAAAGAATACAATGTTACCTCTCCTGACCGGCTCAAATTTATCTATGGGGTAGACAATATAGAATATGTGAATTTTCATATTTGCGAAGTAACTCCGGAAACCATGCTTCGGTACATGGAAGAACGCCCGGAAATTCAAACGTCTCCAGCTAATTTGGATTGCAGTAACGTTTTTGAGCGGCGCATTGATTTGCCTAAAACATATTGGTCGCGTTCTTATTTCCAGATCAAGTTGGATGAGTATCTGCCTGATCCAATCGGCCACTATGTGCTGTCATTTAGCCATCCGGAATATAGACGCATGGAGTGGGAATGGGACGATAATTTAGGGCGGAGTGTTGCTCGTCCGCTGGAGCGCATCTATGAGAGAACGTTTGTTACCGTTACCAAACTTGCGGTGCAAGAGAAAAAAGTGGAATGGAAAGATGAATTTTGGGCATCAGCGCCGGCAGAGCAAAAAGAAGTTGTGAGCGATACGCTGCGTAAAGCGCAGCGTAATGTGTATTGGGTCACCCGTTTTGGTAGTTTGGATCCCGTGCCTGATGCGCGCGTAGAAATATACAAAAAGGGCATACAGCATACATCATCCTATGCTACGGGGAACGACGGCATTGCGCTTGCGGGCGCAGAGCCTGATATTGTTGGCGCTATTGTAAGAAGCGGGAAAGATAGCGCTATCATTTCCGAGCGTATAGACAAGCTTGCTTGGAATGCTCCGGCGCAAGCAGTGGAGCATGCGTATGTATATACCGATAAACCGATTTATCGCCCCGGCCAGCAAGTATTTATAAAAGGCATATATCGCCTTGGATTTAATGCGGAGTACCGGCCTATGGAAGGTAAAAAGACTGAAGTCTCAATCCGTAACAGCAAGTACGAAGAAGTGAGCAAGAAAACACTGCAGCTTAATGAATATGGCACATTCACGACCGACTTTACATTAGACGCAAACGCGCCGTTGGGCACGTACTCTATCACGGCGCCGGGCGGCACGAGTTATTTTGATGTGGAAGAATATGTTCCAGCCGCATTTAAGGTGGAAGCAAAAGGAGATCGGGAAGAATATATTGCGGGCGATACGATGAAATTGGATGTGGATGCGAATTATTATTTCGGGGTGCCGGTTGAAGGCGGTGAAGTCGAGTACTCTCTAGCGAGCCAAGATTTCTATTTTGATCGGTACCAGGACGGTTATTTCTCTTTTGGCCGCGGCTGGTACTATAATTTTGACGGCTGGTATGGCGATACGTTTATCCTCCGCGGCAAGACCGTGCTGGACACTCATGGGAAAGCCCGCATTTCCCAGCAACTCGATTTTAATAAATTCTTTAAAGGCGCCGAGGCAGAAAAGAGCAAGATTTTTACGGCGCACATTACCGTCCGCAACCAAAATGGCCAGTCAATTTCTACCCGCAAGTCGTTTATTGTGCATCGCGGAGAGTTATACGCGGGGGTGAGTTTGGAAAACAATTTTGTTGGAAAAAATGAGCAGGTGACAGCTCGTATAAAAACAGTTGATACAAATGGGAAAGAAATTTCCCGCCGGAATATCCTGATAGAGGCGCAGAAAATCACCTGGGAGTCTTTTAAACGCCGCGAGGTGGATGGACAATATTATTACCGTTCAGAAGAAAAACGAGAAACGGTGCGCAAGGAAACAGTATCCACTGATCGGAACGGCAATGCGCAGTATCAATTTTCCTTGCCTGACGAAGGAGAATACGAAGTTCGCGTAAGCGCTGCGGATGACAGAGGCAATCCTGTCTCAGGTTCCGAAAGTTTGTATGTATACGGGCAAGGGTCTGTGTCTGTGCGCCCGACTAACAACGAAACGCTTGATTTAGCCACGGACAAGCAGGATGTAAGCGTAGGCGAAAAGGTGAAGGTTATTATTAAATCGCCGTATGAACGAGCAAAAGCGCTTGTAAGTATAGAAAGGGGCACAATATTCAGCTATCATATTCTGGATGTGCGGGGAGGCCTTGCTGAATTTCAGTTTGATGTAAAGGAAGAATACATACCGAATGTTTCTGTTTCCATTTTGCTTCTTTCTTCCCAACCGGAAATAAAATACGGTGAGATTCAATATCGTGTGAATACGAAAGAACGGGATTTAAATATAACGGCGCGATCAGATAAAAATAATTATCTGCCCGGCGAGACAGTCAATTTGGATATGGCGGTAAAAGACAAACAAGGACGTCCGGTGCAAGCTGAGCTGTCATTGGCGGTGGTGGATATGAGCGTGCTCGCACTGAAAGGAAACCCCAAGAAGAATCCGGTGCTTTTCTTTTTCGGAGGGACGCCGGTGTCAGTCAGCACCGCTTCCAATATCAAAAACATATTACACGAAGCGGATATTCCTACCGGTACCAAGGGAGGCGGCGGCGGATCGGATGAGTTGGCTCGAAAAAAACGGGGCGTGTTTAAGGACACCGCATTATGGGAAGGCGTTGTGCAGACTGATGGCGCCGGGAAAGCTCACGTTTCTTTCCGTCTGCCGGATAATCTCACTACCTGGCAGGTGGAGTCGGTCGGCGTTACGAAGGATACTAAAGTGGGTGTCGGGTATTTGGAATTTAAGGCGCGTAAGGAGTTGATGGTGGTGCCGTTAAAGCCTCGCTTTATTATTCCGGGGGATATCTTTTTGATTGGCGGACAGGTATTTAATGAAACAGACGCAAAACAAAAAATTTCATTGTCTTTCGCAAGTCAGACACTGCATCTGCAGGATACAGACAAGCAATCTGTAACACTCAATGCTCACGAATCAAAAACAGTATATTTTTCCGTAGAAGCCCCGCGCGGCATGCGGGAAGGAGAACATGTATTCATGCTTTCTGCTCATGCAGACAGTCGGGAAGATACAGTAGAAGATACTATTCCTATAACCAGAAATGATACGTATGAATCGGTAGCCACGGCGCACTATACGGGAGACACCATAAACAAAGAATTTTTGTATGTTCCTTCCAATGCGGCGCCTGATAGAGGTGGTTTGGTCGTTAAGGCAAATGCAACACTGGCGGTGTATTTGTCGGATGCGCTCACTTATTTGGTAGAGTATCCTTTTGGTTGCAGCGAACAGATTGCGAGTAAATTAAGCGCGTTGGCTATTGTAAAGCGCGGTTTGGCAGTTAAAAATATTGGCGATGCATTTACTTTGGGCGATGTGGAATTTGAAGGAAGGAAGTATTCACCGGATGATGTGGTGCGTATTGGCCTTGCGCGTATCTATCAAAATCAGCTGCCGGAGGGGGGATTTACCTATTACACAGGCATGCGCGCAGATCCGTATCTAACCATGCATATTATTACCGCTTTGGCCGAGTTGCGCGATGCGGGATATGCCGTTGATGCTGAACGCCTGACCCGAGCGGCTGACTATCTTTCTCGCGAAGTGAGTTTACAGCCGGCGCTGTCTGTTTCCAAACGCGGTGCGCTGCGTTCCGCAGCGAATTATTTTTTACCCCCCCCGCCTGTGGGCGCGATGTCTCCCGCCAAGCAATTGGATACGGATTTTGTTATCTTGGCTGCTTATGCATTGTCACGCGTGCCGGGATATGAAAATGGGGGCGATATACAGAAGCGTATTTCCGTCATTGCGCAAGATTCCAAGTATATTCGGGAAGACAGTTCAAATGTGAGTCTGGCATATCTAGCGTTGATTCTTGCAAAGGGCTATCCGGAGGATATAAAAGATACTGTGTACAAACAACTGGAAAACAGGCTCATTATTGATGGGCGCGGTGCGTCGTTATCATTGCAGGGACGGGATAGATTATATCAATTTTATGAAACGCCGATTAAAGATACGGCTCTCTTCATAAAAGCGCTTGCGGCAGACCGCCGCGATGTTGCGGTGCTTGATAAAGCGCTGCGCTGGATTTTGGCAAGCCGTTCCAAAGACGGTTCTTGGGGTTCCACACATAATACGGCGGCGGTGATTGATGCGCTAACTGATTTTCTTAATTGGAAAAAGGAGAGTGAGTCGGCATTCAATCTTTCTCTGGCGCTTGATTCCGAGCAGGTGGGGGAAATTACATTTGATGCATCAAATATCTTGCAATCATTTGAGAAGTTTCTGGCGATGGATACGCTGAAGAAGGGTACCATTCAGACATTCACCTTTGCGAAAAGAAACATCAATGACGCGCCGAACAAATACTATTACGATATGCTGCTCACATATTTCTTGCCGGTAGAAAAGATTCCGCCGCGAGACGAAGGTTTCGCCATCACGCGCGAATTTTATCAGTTGGATAATGAACAAAATGCCAAGCCGGTATACGAGGCAAAGCGGGGGGAGGTTCTGCGCGGGCGTCTTACTATCACCGTGCCGGAAGAGAGAAACCTTATGTCGGTAGAAGATTTTATTCCGGCGGGCATGGAGCTTGTGAACTTAAAACTTTCAACGGAAGATGCGTCGTTGCAGGTACCCGAGGATGACGAGTACCAGGAGTATCCGTACGGAAGCAGGGAAGGCAGATTAGAAACTCCACGCGGCAAAGTTGCGCAGTTTTTCTCAAAGATTGGATTTTTACCTTTGAGCGCTCGCATCTTGCCTTTTATCGGCATTAAGGAGCTGGGAGATGAATATTATGGCAAGCGCTTTAAGCCTACGCTTGCGTTTCAGCCGGATGCGGAGGAATTACGGGACGATCGGCTGTTTCTTTTTGCGGAGCGCGTACCGCCCGGTGTATATCACTATGATTATTTTGTACGCGCTCTGGTTCCCGGCACATTCCATCATCTCCCCGCCATAACCAACGAAATGTATTTCCCTGAAAATTTTGGCCGAAGCCGCGGCGAACTCTTCAAGATTACTCAATAATCTGGTTGACAGAGACATGTATATGCTGGTTTTTTTCGTTTGTTCGCGCCTCTATGCGATACACGCCGGGTTTTGCGGGTTTCCATGAAATACGGCTTCCTTCGCCTAAGGGAGCGCTGTTGATGTACCACGAAGCTTGTTGTCCATTGGTTGAGGCGAGAGGAATTGCCATGCGTGTTTCAAACTCAAACATGTCTCCGTCATGCGGTTCTGCTATCAATTCTTGCTGTAACAAAAGATCGCGCGCTTGTTCAAAGTTGTCTCCCGCCAACCCGTATTCTATGGTGTTTTCTGTTGGATAGGCTTGCACGCGCGTAAGTTCAAATGGTTTACCTGAATTATATTTTGAATGTAGCAGTACCTCCATACCGTCGCGCCAAATTTTTCCCGCGCCCATTTGCCCGGATAGTTTGTACATGGGTTTGTTGTCGCTATTGCCCAGCCACACGCCCACCAAAAAATCCGGCGTATAGCCAACGGTCCAACTGTCATGATAATCATGCGATGTGCCTGTTTTTACCGCGTAGTTGGAAGCGGATAAATTTAGACTGCTTGCTGCGCCGAATTGATCAATACGCGCTATATGGTCGGATAAAATAAATGTCACGAGCTCCGTGAACGCGGGATTTAACACTACTTTATTATCTGAAATAGGCAGAGACATAGGCGGCGTGATTGAAACAGATGTGCCGATATCAATGGGTTTGAGAATGCCGTTGTTGGGAAAGATTGTGAAATAATGCGCAAGCGTGAGTAAATCCATCTCCAATACTCCTAATGCGATGCCTAATTCATACGACGGCAAGGGACGCAATGGCTTGAATCCCAGATCCGTTTCCAAAAATGCGTAAAAATTATCCAAGCCCGCGTATTCCAGCACTTTCACACTTGGTGCGTTAAGACTGTTTGCAAGCGCTTCGTGAAGCGTAACGATTCCGCGATATGCGCCGTCGTAGTTTCGCGGGTACAGTTCAAACCCTGTGCCGATTTTAAATTTGTATTCGCGGTCATCCACTTTCGTGTAGGGCCGGGCGCCTTTTTCAAACGCTTTAGCATAGATAAACGGTTTTGCGGTAGAACCGATTGGGCGCGGTTCTGTTGCCATATTAATCTGATACCCTTGGCGGGCAGTGTGCGGATAGGGAGAACCGACAAGCGCCAACAGTTGATTGTGTTCTTCGCCGGTACCCATGCGAATAACAACAATTGCCGCATTTTGCGCGCTTACAAAGGATGTATCGGCCATGGTGAACTGGAGTATGCCGCGCAATTTTTCTGTTAGGTCATTATCTATAGTAAGGCGGCATGGTTTTGTGCACATGCGCGAATACGCGGCAAGTTCAAACATGTTTTTGTGCGCGCGTTGATACGTCTCTACGGTTGGATAGCGGCCCGGCTTGCTTACATGCGCCAAGATTGCCGCATATTCGGCTGAACCCAAAGATTCCGGAGGCAGATTGAAATATACGCGCGCCGCTTCCGCAATGCCTTGCGCTTGATTGCCGAAATAAGCAGTGTTTGCGTACATGACAAGAATTTCTTCTTTTGTGGAATGGAGCTCTAAACTTACTGCATAGAGTATTTCTTTTATTTTGTTGCCCAGTGTGCGCTTGTTTTCATTGCCAAGAATGTTTTTTACCACCTGTTGGGTAAGCGTGCTGGAACCTGGGAAATATCCCATAAACGGGTACTGCGCCAAACTGCGCGCTATGCTGCCTATGTTGATGCCCGGATGGAGATAAAAATAGTTGTCCTCTTTTGCAATAAGAAGTTTTGCGAATTCTTCCGGCACTGTGTCTACCGGGCGCATGTAATGTCCCTTGCTATTGGGAAGAATGGCAATTTCTGATTCGTTTCTGTCTTCTACAAGCGCCGATTTTTGTTGTTGGTACATCTCCCGCAGGTGAGAGGATGCCGATGCGGTCATGAAATATACCGCTCCCAAAAGCATTAATCCGGCGCTATAGCTTCTAGATTTCTTGGACATGAATCTTTATTGAAGTTTTTGTATCATATCGCGCAATGCTGCCGCTTTTTCAAAATCAAATTTTGCGGCCGCTTTCCGCATGTCTGCTTCCAGTTCTTTCTTGAATTCCTGCAGAGAACGTTTGTCGTTTTTATGCTCAAGAATTTTTTCTTCCAAGCGTTGTTCAAGGATGTCTTCTTTTTTGGTGTCGGCGGGGAACCACCCGCGGATTTCTTTTGTAACAGGTGCGGGGACAATACCGTGTTCTTTGTTGTACGCTTCCTGGATTTTTCGCCGCCGTTCGGCAGTTTCTATTGCTTCTTTCATGGAGCCGGTAATAGTGTCGGCATAGAGAATTACATGCCCGTTTACATGCCGCGCGGCGCGCCCCATGGTTTGAATCAATGTTATGGCATTGCGCAAAAATCCTTCTTTGTCGGCGTCTAAAATAGCCACCAGCGAAACTTCGGGAATATCCAACCCTTCGCGCAAAAGGTTAATGCCCACAAGCGCATCGTACGCGCCTTTTCGCAAGTTTTGCAGGGTTTCGGTGCGCTCAAGCGTTTTTACTTCCGCGTGGATATAGGCGGTTTTTATTCCTTCGCCGGAAAGATAATCCGCAATGTCTTCGGCAAGCCGTTTTGTGATGGTGGTAACAAGCGTGCGCTCTCCTGCCGCCGCGCGTTTTTTAATTTCAACCGCCGCGTCATGAATTTGGTTTTTGGCGGGGCGAATTTCAATGTCGGGATCCAAAAGGCCGGTTGGGCGCACCAGCTGTTCGGAGGCCGGGCCGCTTGAGAGTTCAAAGTGCCCGGGGGTTGCCGATACATACACCACTTGCGGCACGCGGCTTTCAAACTCTTCAAACATAAGGGGGCGATTATCCAGCGCGGAAGGAAGGCGAAAGCCGTGTTCTATAAGCGTTTGTTTTCGCGCGCGATCGCCCTGATACATGCCGCGGATCTGCGGCAAGGTCATGTGCGATTCATCAATGAAGGTAATAAAATCTTTCGGGAAATAATCCAGTAAGGTGGCGGGCGGGTCCCCGGCGTTTCGGAAGGACAGATGCCGTGAATAGTTTTCAATGCCCGAGCAGTAACCCGTGGTGCGCAGCATTTCCATATCAAAACGGGTGCGTTCCCGAAGGCGTTCGGCTTCCAGCGCCTTGCCGCGGTTTTGCAGGGTTGCGACATACGCTTCCAGTTCCTGTTCAATGTTTGCGATTGCTTGTTCCAGTTTATCTGATGCGGTTACGAAATGTTTTGCGGGAAAGAGCTGAACATTCTTTTCATCTTTGTTTATCTGCTCAATTTCATTCCCGAAGAATTCCACTCGCGTTGTTTCCATGCCGGTAGGGGATACTATTTCCACCATATCTCCTTTAATACTGAAAGTACCCGCCTGGGGATCGGTGTCGTTTCGTTCGTATTGCAGAGCGGCAAGGGTTTTTAAAAAATCATTTTGTTTTATTTTCTGCCCCGCGCGGATTGAAACGGCCATACTGCCGTATTCAGCCGGATCCCCCAGGCCGTATATGCACGAAACCGAGGCAACGATAATAACATCGCGGCGCGTCAGAAGCGATTGGGTGGAGGCGTGGCGCAGGCGGTCAATAAACTCATTTATTTTGGCGTCTTTTTCTATGTAGGTGTCGGTTTGCGGAATGTAGGCCTCCGGTTGGTAGTAGTCGTAGTAGGAAACGAAATAGCGAACGGCGTTGTCGGGGAAGAACTCTTTGAATTCTTGGTACAATTGCGCGGCGAGTGTTTTGTTGTGTGAAATCACAAGCGTGGGTTTTTGCACGCGCTCAATAACATTCGCCATAGTAAATGTATTGTGAACAAATAAACCACCTGAGCCCGCAAGAAAGGTCTCATTCTCTTGTACGGAAAAATCGTAGACATAATCTTCCTTGGGCGCCTCAACAATTTCACGTACCGGTGTCCAATAAAGATTGAGGAGATATTCTTTTGATTCAATTTCATGCATGGCCGCGATGTCTTTTTTTGCATAGGCAAATTCTTTTAATGTATTGATGATTTTTTTGAAGACTTCTTGAGAAGGTTTTCTCAAATTATTTTCAACCATTGATAAGTAGGAACTTTCAACATAGCATGCTTTTGCAACGTCTCTCTGAAAAAGAGAAAGATGTGTGCGTATTGTATGGATCCACCTGCCATCGATTGGAATGATATCCACGTTAGTGTTGTAGGATTTGTCGAGTAGTGAGGCAAGTTTAACCTGTTTTCTTTTTAGAGAAAAACCAATCTCTGCTTGAAAAACTTTTAAAAATTTTTGGCCGGATATATTTACAACCCAATATGTTCGTTTTGTATTCTTGCGGGGCAATTTTACTCTTTTTTCCCTTATTCTCGCTATAATACCAAACCGTAACAGCGCATAGGTTAAATCAGAGGCAAGCTCCTCACTTGCCGTGGCGCATGTTATGGCGGCTCCATCTAGACCGCCATCAGCAGAGAAATAAGCTTTTAAAAGATTACTAAGTTGTTCATTTGAAAGTTGCGGCCAGAAGCTGGGCAGGCGTTTTTTTTGAGATATCTTACCATTCAAGATGCCTAATAATTCACTCCAAAAGACTGAAGACACTTGATAATCATACGTTTTATCCCTTTGCCTCCAATGAAGTCCGAGTTGAGCAAAAGTTGCCGTAAAATCAGAGACAATTTCTTTGTCTGCAGATGAAATAACAAAATATTTGTCTTCAGCATGTCCCTCGGCTACGTAGTAACCAAAAAGGCGCATTATATTATTGTGAAGACGGAGTTCCATCGGAAACTGGTAATTTTTTCCGTACACACCAATGGCGGCATTATGAGAAAGACTTGGTGTTTTCTGTGCTAGTTGTTGGTATAAGCCCAGGGAGATGCGTTCTTCTGTGCGCAGTATGTGGTGAATCTTTGTTGGTGTTAGGAGCGGGCGTAGATTATGTTCATCTGTAGGCCAGAGTGATTTGAATTCTGGAATGGCAACGAATAATTTTCTTTGAGGCGGGAAGTAATTATATAAAGGTAGGGTCGTTAGTGTATGTTTTTGAGGAGGGATACCAAGAGGAACGGGGATAAAATCTCCCCTTTTGATATTAGTCGTTGTCATCAGCCGAAGCTTGCCATTGCGCAACACAAAAAAGTTATGATTTTTAGTCACAGTTACATTTCGCCCGCATGTCGTTATTACAGTAGAAGGTTTATCTGTGTACGTATGTCGAATAAACTGAGTGATGGGCTTCCATGAAGGCAGATTGGTTTTAGGATCGAAGCTATAGGTTTCAAATTGAGGCAAGGGGAGGTCTCCAGCCAAAATGAGTTTGCTCTCCCCAACTGATTTTATTCTGTCTGGAAAATTTGCAAATAACTTGTCAATAAATAAACCAATATTTTCTTGAGTGATTTTTTCTTCTTGCTTAATAAGAACATGTGTTTTACCAACAACACTCTTGCCGCTGCCGGTAACTCCGATAAGCGTTTGTTCGGGCGTGCCGTTTTTTAAGCGCGCCGAAATTTCCTCAATCGCCTGCGGCTGATCGCCAGTAGGATGGTATTTACTTTTGATTTTGAAATCCATAACTTGCACTAATCGCCAGTCGGCTTTTTTCTTTCCTAAACTCCTATTATACTACAAATACCCACATGATTAGTTACCTTGAAGGAACGGTTATATTCAAAGGCGAGCGGTTCGCGGTTGTTTCTTGCGGCGGGGTGGGGTATAAAGTGCATTTCGCACCGGAAACTTTGCGAAGTATACCAAGCGCGGGAAGTCCTTTCAAGACATGGACGCATCTGCGCGTGCGCGAAACCGATATGGAATTATATGGGTTTTCCACCTATGCGGAAATGCAGTTTTTTGAGGTGTTGATTGGCGTTTCAGGTATTGGCCCTAAGTCTGCTCTGGGTATTTTGGGGGTTGCGCCTCTTGATACATTAAAACGAGCAATTGCGGCGGGAGAGATGAATTATCTAACAAAAGTGTCCGGCGTAGGAAAGCGCATGGCCGAAAAAATTATCGTGGAGCTGCGCGACAAGCTGGGTGGAGCGGCGATGCCGGACGGTGTTCGCACTGAGCTTGCCGCGGACACGGATGTGCTGGACGCGCTTATTGCCATGGGGTATTCTGGGCGGGAGGTGCGCGAAGCCGTAAGCCGCATTCCGGCGAATGTTTCAGGAACAAAAGAGCGCCTCGGGGAGGCGCTGCGCATGCTTGGGAAAAAAAGCGCATGATGCATGGTATCAAACAATTTATACCAAAGAGCGTTTTCAATTTTTTTCAGCCGTTGTATCACCGCTTTCTTGCGTGGTTGGCGGCTGTTTGGTATTTGTTTCCTTCGCAAAAACTCATGGTCATAGGCGTAACCGGCACAAACGGCAAATCAACTACCGTGGAATTGCTTGCGGAGATCATTGAAGAAGCCGGATATCGCGTTGCGTCCGCATCCTCCATACGTTTCCGCATTGCGGATCATGAGAAACCTAATGACACTAAAATGACCATGCCGGGCAGGTTTTTTTTGCAAAAATTTTTGCGGCTGGCGGTTCGCCATGGCGTTACACACGCGGTGCTGGAAGTAACATCCGAGGGTGTCAAGCAGTTCCGCCACGCGCATATCAAGTTTGATGTTGCGGTTATCACGAACATAACCCCCGAACATATTGAATCGCACGGATCGTTTGAGGCGTATCGGATTGCAAAAGCGGAGCTCTTCCGCGCAACACCTGTTCATGTGCTGAACAAAGACGATGTTGAAACCTTTGCGTTTCTTTCAGCTATACCCGCCCAAAAACAAATTGCTTACTCATTAAAAGATTTTCCGCGTGAAATAAAATTGCGCCTGCCCGGAGACTTTAACCGCCAAAATGCGCTTGCCGCGCTTACAGCGGCCCAAGCAATCGGCATTCCGGTTGAGGTGAGCAAACGCGCGCTTGAACGCATTGATTATATCCCCGGGCGGCTTGAAGTTGTGCAAGCGCATCCGTTTGGCGTGGTAGTGGATTACGCGCACACGCCCGACGCGCTTGAAAAAGTGTACAAAGAATTGTCTGCCCCGCGCCTTATTTGCGTGCTGGGCGCCGCAGGAGGCGGGCGCGACAAATGGAAACGGCCGGAGCTCGGAAAAATTGCCGCACGGTATTGCGATTTCATTATCATTACCAACGAGGACCCTTACGATGAAAATCCGGAGGATATCATGCATGATATTGAACGGGGATTTTTCGCAAAAAGCGTTAAAAAAATTCAGTACGAAAAAATAACTGACCGCCGCAAAGCCATTCACGAAGCGCTTGGCCGCGCGAAAAAGAATGAAGTTGTGATTATTACCGGCAAAGGATGCGAACAATGGATGGCGGGGCCGCGGGGGGAAAAAATACCATGGGATGATCGTATGGCAGTGAAAGAGGAATTGGGGAAGATTATTTCAAAATAATTTTCAATGAAAATTAAAGTTATGCGAGTAAAAAAGAACCGTGTAATTGCAATATGCCACAACATCCGCAGTTTGCACAACGCGGGTTCCATGTTGCGCACGGCAGATGCGGCGGGGGTGGAGAAAATGTTTTTAACGGGGTATACACCCGCGCCTGTAGACACATTCGGGAACGTGCGCCCAGAAATTGCCAAGACCGCGTTGGGCGCGGAGAAAACCGTGCCATGGGAAAAAGTAAAAGATATCGGCAAACTCATTCGCCAGCTCAAAAACAAAGGCGTGTATGTTGTTGCGTTGGAGCAAGACACGCGCGCGGCAGATTACCGGAAGTTCAAGCCGCGCTATCCGCTTGCGCTTGTTGTGGGAAACGAAGTCCGCGGACTTTCACCGGCGCTGCTCAAGAAGTGTGATGCCGCTATTGAGATACCCATGCGGGGAAAAAAGGAATCGCTCAATGTTTCTGTTGCATTTGGGGTAGCGGTATATGGTATTATATTCTGATATATATGACCACGGGGCTTATTGTAGGAAAATTCGCGCCGTTTCATCAGGGGCATGAACATCTGCTCAACTATGCCTATGCCATTGTTGATACGCTTGTGGTGCTGTTGTATGACGTGCCGGATGTAACACGCGTGCCGCTTTCGGTGCGCGCCGATTGGATACGCGCAAGTTTTTCAAAGGCAATAATATTGGAGGGATACGATGCGCCGCCGCGGGGCGTATGGAATGCCGAGAACATGCGCGCGCACGAAGAATTTATTGTAGAGAAAGTGGGGCAGTATGATATAACTCACGTGTTTTCCGGCGAGGAATACGGCGGGCGTTTGAGTGAGATACTGGGTGCGCAAAACATGCCCATGGAAAAATTGTCGGCGGAACTCCCGCTTTCGGCATCCATGCTGCGGCATAACCCGGCTTTGTACGAGCGCTATGTCGCGGATCATATATGCAATGATCTGAAAAGATACGGGGATATTCATGAGGTATGATTTTGTATTCGTGTTATAACTATCCCTATGCAAAACGAACTTGTTTTTGATATAGAAACAAAAAACTCATTTCAGGATGTCGGCGGAAAGCAGAACATGCATCTGTTGGGTGTTTCAGTTGTGGGAGTGTATTCATACGCCGATGATACCTTGCGCTGTTATGAAGAAAAAGATTTTCCGCTGTTGGAAGAAGCATTCCGGAACGCAACCCGCATCATAGGGTTTAACAGCAAACATTTTGACGTGCCGGTGCTGCAGCCGCATATCCGGGTTCCGCTCTTGGCGCTGGCACATCTTGATCTTATGGAAGATGTAGAAAACTATCTGGGGTTTCGCGTGTCGCTTAATAACCTTGCAAAAATGAATTTAGGCGCCCAAAAAAGCGGCCATGGAATGGACGCGATTGCCTGGTGGCGCACAGGAAACATGGAAATGCTTGTCAAATACTGTCTGGACGATGTCCGCATCACCCGCGATTTATACGAATTTGGAAAAAAGAACAATCATGTGCTAGCCGAAACCCGCACCGATCCCAAAGTTTCCATACCGGTAAAATGGCACATGCCGGTTAGCGCAAGCGCCGCGCAAACTTCGTTGTTTTGATTATTATCTCTCTATCAAGAACATGGCCTCGAGTATATACCCGAGGCCGTGAATGATTTACATGTTGTTTAATTCTGTTTTTGGATCTTTCTCCTTGTCGCTACAAGAATCCCAATAATCTCATCTCCGGGGAAAGATGCTTCTTGTTTTTTTGGATTGATAGAACAAGAAAATCCAGTGCGATGGGGGTTTTCATAAAGCAATACACCTTTCTCACGGAGCCAATCAAAAGCAATTTTCCATTCTTCTACCCCAAATCCTTCATGCATTACCAACCGTTGTAAATTCTCGTAGCGGCACCGGTGGACTCCAAAATAGGGCGCTTTCCCGCTTCTATTAAGAAGTATCCATACTATCGCTTTAACGCACGGCAGAGATATTTCAGGAGGCACAAGATGATCAAACGGCAATATCGGACGTATGTTTTGCTTGCCGGTTTCTATTGGAGCGGGGGGCGCGCTAGAATTCTCTTTTTCTAAAATCTCAGCATCAACATTTTGCTCCAACAGAGAAGAAATGCGGTGCGTGAGCAGATACCTAAGCCGCGCGGCGCGCTTTTCACTTTGGGCTTCCCGGCGCATTGCCTGGAGAGAACTCATTAAATCCTCGTTATGTGTTGCGATAAGATCATCCAACGCATTGATAACACGGAGACGCAAAATATCTATATCTTCCTTTATGAATGGCGGCGGTTTTGCGGGGAGATTATACGATGGAATTTCTATTTGTTGGATAGAATTTTTCGTTGGCTGTGTTATAACCATAGGCGCTTTAGGAAGCCGCGCCGGTTGTCGTTGCCGCCATGCCGTATACAGTATGAACATCCAGTAAAGATATACCGCGGACTCCGCAACGCCAAAAACATAAAGTATATGTCGCGGTCGCGCTCCCAGCGTTTTGACTTCATTGAAAGGAAAGAGACGTTCTATTTCCTTGTAACAAGAAATGGCAAACTCACCTCCTCCAAGCAAATTGAACCATATCTGGCCGCTAGCGGGGACGTATGGTGTCTTGACAAGATTGGGAGCAACTCCTTGCTGCCGCTTTAGCGAATACACGCGTTTTCCAAACACAAAAATAATATTGTTTTTGTGTTCATAGAACGCAATAATATTTGATTCGCGCAACTTTTCAAAATTATTCCGATACAATTCTTCCGTTTGAACTTCGGGCTTAGTCAATCGGAATCGTTCTATAGCAACAGAAGCATTTTGCTCCCATACAACTGTGTATCCACGCCGCCTAAAAAGATTTTCTAACCAGCGGCGCTGGCGAAGCGTGTCCCAGTGTTCCCAGTGCATACTCCAAGAAAATCCGTATCCCAAACCCGCGATCGTAAGCATGGTAATGAAAAAATAAAATTGACGCTTCACGGTAACCCCTCCCTTCATACAGGATATATTGTCAAATTACATCAAAACATAAATTCCACATGGTTAAGAATAATATAACACATCCTATGCTTTCCCAAAAATGTTCGAGCAGAGTTCTGTATTGGCGGCCTATAATAGACCTGTCCCTTAATAAATTTTCGGTTAAAAATTCCCGAACGTAAAACAGTGTCAGGAGCGCTTTTTTGCAAAAAGGATATAATCTTTATCAGCATCAAATATCCGCATCCGCGCGTTTGCGCGGTTTATGACATGATAGATAATCC
>SBBS01000045.1 GCA_005239605.1 bacterium
CCGTTTTGGCGCGTGATGGGGCCGCTTGCATTTGGAAGTATTATTTTTAATATGATACTGGCGTATATCGGAAAATATGGTGTTGGGTATTTTTTTTGACAGGCGATATATTCTTGATATCAAACACAAGGAGATCCGGTTAAAATTATCTTTTTTTAAGTTTTTTCTGAATATCACGTTCCTTTGCCGCTATTTTTTCTGCCTCGCCCCGGCGGGCAAAAGGGTACTGGTTCATGTCTATGTGTATGTATTGTGCGATGTGTGGAAATTTTTTTGCAAAAAGCCGGTATTTTTCCTGCTCAATATGGCGGTAGTCCGGATGCCCTTGGGGACCGGCGCGAAGTTCTGTCTCCCAAAAGAAAGATGACACATTTTGCCATTGATAGAATTGCACGCGGTAGGCAAGTGGAACTGCGTATTGCGCAAGCAAAGGGTTTTTGTTCTCCAATTTCTTATAGAAAGGAATTACAGAATCCAATGCTTTCGCGTACGCGGCTGACATATCCGCTTCTTTGATTTCAGAAGGAATGCCATAGCCATGATAGATGGAGAAAGTTTGTCTATCTTGGGTGAGCATACGGTGCCGATGAAGGTCGCGGTAGGCGCCGATATCCATTACAATGTCAAAGCGCAGATAGGCGTTTTCAAATGCGCGGCCGAGTTTGTACCAGCGTTCAGTCCGATTGTTAAAAAATCCATCCAAAACACGTTTTCGTTCTGCCCGAGACATGCGGTGCGCGACCGAGAGTGTTTTTTGCCACGACGATCGTGTTTGCGGAAACGAGTATAAAATTCCCGCAACGCACTTTTCTTCAAGGTTATGATCATATTCAGCAAGTTCAACTCTTGGTTTTGAAACGAATATTGGTTGACTAAGCGCGCTTAAGACTTTTTTCGAAACGGCATGTTCCGTGCTCTGCGGGCACCGGGCAAGGTATGTTTGATATGCGGCTGATTTTTCTTCCACAGCGCGAAGAAGCAATGAGGGTATTTCCGTATCAAGTTCTTCTTTTAAGGCATGTGCAACCCAGCGAAGTTCTCCCAGTTCATGAGCGCGCGTTCGATTGATGAGATACTCAAACGCCTGGGCATTTCCGCGTAATGCCACTTGACCCAGAGTTGCCATGGGAAGCAAGCCGCGGAGCGTATCAAATGCTTTTTTCTCAAGCACACTATCTTTTTCATCGTAATGTTCTTTCAGCCAATTGGTAAGCTGGGGCACAAGAGTGTTGTAGGTTTCAAAAAGACCGTCAAGAATCTTTTTATATTCAGCCAGGAGGCCAAGTTGCCGTAGGTCAGGAGTAGGCGTGTAATAAAGATACCGGCCGCTTATTTTTTCACCGAAATTCACATACCGGGTTGATTTTTCTATGGGCTCAAGGCCGATACGTTGATCTTCCAAAAATTTCATGGCAACTTGCGAGATGCCCCAAAATACCGTATGGGCGCCTGTCATTTGCGCGATAGAGTCGTCGCCGTATTGCGAGAGCCATTTTGCGTAGAACCCTTGGGCGCGCTGGTTGTTGAGAATGTTTTTGAAACCGTGTTTTGTAAGAAAGTCAACAAGATAATCAAGTTCTTTGGCAAGCTGTTTGTCCTTGCCGTCTAAAATAGGATAAATATATTCATTGAGTAAAATACGAAGCAATGAACCTTTTGCGCGGCTTGCGCGTGAACATAAAGCCCCCACAATTTCAGGCGGCAGGTTATGGAGCACGTGTACCAGCCCGTCAATGTTTGTGGCAAACGGCGTCAAATAGCGTCGGTCGCGTTCGGACCATTGCTCGGGTTTAAACGAGGGCGCAAATTGTTTTATGGACAAGCGCGTCATTTGGCATCCTTTTTTATGTTGAGATAATTATCAAGATGCGCCTTGATTTCTTCCCATACCGTTTCTATTGAGCGCGCGGCGTTGAGTATGCGCCAATGGATGGGATCTTTTGCCGCCTGCGCGATGAATCCTTTCCGTACTCTTTTGTGAAAATCAAGTTTTTCCGCGTCAAACCGGCTTGTTGCTTCTTCACGAGTGAGCATGATACGTGGGTCCGCGTCCAAAAGCAGTATAAGATTTGGCCAGATGTTTTGCCGCGTTTTTTTGCTTTTTTTTTCGATGCGCGCGATGTCTATGCCCCTGCCGTATCCTTGGTAGGCGATGGTGGAGGGTTCAAATCGATCGCACAGCACTACCTTATTTCTTTCAAGCGCCGGTTTGACAACATTCTCCACATGAAGGGTGCGATCATGGCAGAATAGATCCAATTCTTCTTCGGGAGTAAGAACTTCTTTTTTATCCAGTAGTTTTTTCCGGATATCCGGATCACCCCCGCCGGGTTCGTGTGTAAGAACAACGGAAAATTTTAATTTTTCCAAATACTCTTTTGCGCGTTTGAGTTGGGTTGTTTTGCCAACTTTTTCGCCGCCTTCAAAAACAATAAACAATCCTTTCATAATACCTCCATTGTAAAGCGTTTGCCGCCAGTTTACCATTAACAGGATTTATTTTCAGGGAGAGGTTCTTTTGTAACTTTGAGGCGGTATCCGGCATTTTTTAGCACGCCGCCTTTTTGAGTGAGAAGATTAAAAAGCTCTTGGAAAAAATCTGCCCAATCTACATTATGATTATGCAGCTCAATGCCTTTTTGTTTGGCAAGTTCCGCCAGATGCTGTTTGCCGAGTGAGTTTTCGTAGCTTCCCACATAATCAATGCGCCGTATTCCTTCTTCCGCGAGATCTTTTGCGCAATCAAGGCAGGGCGTGGCGATAACAATTGCTTGCCCATCGCGAATGTCTTTGCGGTCGGTATTGCTAATGGCATTCACTTCGCCGTGTCGCGTACGGATGCAATGATTGTCAACAATCAAATGCCCTTTTTGGTCGCAGTGCGGAAGTCCGCTTACCGAGCCGTTATATCCGATACCGCGCAGGCGTTTGTTGTTGACAATTCCGCATGCGGTGCGAAGACGGTCGCAGGTGCCAAGGGCCGAGTGGAGGGCTACAGATCCTAAAAATACCTTAAAACGCAGGTTGTCGCGGGATGCGGATAGGGTTTTTTTTGATTTTGATGCCGGTTTTTTCATACAACCTTAATAGTACATCTATAAAAACACATGGGCAATGTGGTAGTGTAGAACCAAGGAAACGCAAAAGGGAAAGTCTGGCCCCCGCTATGGCGTGGGAGATCCGAGGATTTTTTCTTTTGTATTTCCTTGGTTCTACAAAGTCTTTTATATATTTATATATGGCAGTTTTAGGTAAAAAAGAAATAGAGAAGGCGATTCATCTGATACGGCTCTATCCAGGGGAACGCTGTTATCAGTTGGTATTTGAGCGGCTCGAAAGCGCGATAGATAAAGAAGAAGCAGGGAAGCATGGTATTGTTTCGGCAAAATACGCGGGGGCAACAGCGAATAGTTCAGACGCGCGCAAAGACAGCGATGATGAAGTTGCTTTTTTGAAATCGGGAGATCTGGATGGATTAAAAGCGCGTTTTGGCATGGGGAAACAGATATGAAAACAGAAACGCCAACCACATTTGTTATTTTTGGCGTCACCGGAGAATTGAGCAGGCGGCGGCTTATTCCCGCATTATTGGATCTCTTTGCAAAGGGTTTGCTTCAGCCGCAGTTTCGCGTGGTGGGCTTTTCGCGCGGCGCGTATTCTAGCGAGGAATTTCGGAAATTTGTGGGTGAAATTGCCGCGGCAGAAGGGAACAGATATTCCGCGGATCTGGTAGAAAAGTTTGTCGGGTGCACGCATTATTGCCAAGGTGCGTTTGAAGAAAAAGATGCGTATATGCGTCTTTCGGATACACTTAATTCACTGGACGAGACAGAAATAAAACAGTGTTCCAATAAATTGTTTTATCTTGCGGTGCCGCCTGCGTATTACATGAACATATTTGATAATCTGGCAAATTCCGGTCTTACGATACCCTGCGGCGGGCGAGAAGGGTGGACGCGCGTATTAGTGGAAAAGCCATTCGGAAAGGATCTGGAAACAGCGCAGGAGTTAGAAAAGCGATTGAGCAAATTATTTCAGGAAGAACAGATCTTCCGCATCGATCACTATTTGGCAAAAGAGACGGTGCAGAATATTCTTGCGTTTCGGTTTTCGAACATTTTGTTTGAGCCATTGTGGAGCAATATATTTATTGAACGCGTGGAAATTAACTTGTTTGAAAAATTTGGCGTTGAAGGCAGGGGCGCATTTTACGACGGCATAGGGGCGCTCCGTGATGTGGGGCAAAATCACGTGCTGCAGATGCTGGCGCTCGTGGCCATGGAAGATCCCAAAGAGCTTGATGCTGTCTTGATTCGCCGCGAGCGCGCGAAAGCGCTTGCCGCGCTTAAGTTAAAAGAACCGGTATCCGCCGATTCATTGCGCCGCGGCCAGTATGCCGGATACCGCAACGAAGAACATGTCGCGCCAAATTCCGAAACGGAAACGTATTTTCATATAGAGGCCGAAGTAGATAACGAACGCTGGCGTGGCGTGTCATGGGTACTTGAGGCAGGCAAACGCATGGCTGAATCCAAGGCGGAGATCCGCGTGTATTTCAAAAAAACGGAGACGTGTTTGTGTCCGCCCGGCGTCGAACATCACCATCAAAATGTGCTTACATTCCGGGTGCAGCCTGATGAAGGAATTTCCGTAACATTTTGGGCAAAGAAGCCCGGGTTTACGACGGAACTTGAGCCGCAGGTGCTCTCGTTTAATTACAAAGATTCTCTTCTTGATCAGCGGATGCCGGATGCTTACGAGCGCGTGCTTTATGATTGTATACGCGGAGATCAAATCCTGTTTACCAGCACCAAAGAGGTGGAAGTAGCGTGGAAATTTATTATGACAGTAATGAAGAGGTGGAAAGATGCGCCATTAATGGAGTATGATGGAACTATATGAAGTTGGGATATATCGGATTAGGTAAAATGGGCGCGGGTATGGCGGAGCGTCTTTTGGAAAGGCGATACTCTCTGGTGGTGTTTGATTCGGATAAAAAAATCGCGGAACGCGAAGTGTGGAAAGGAGCTGTTATTGCGCGGTCTCCATGGAATTTGGTAGAAGAGCTTCCGCGGCCGCGGCTTATTTGGCTTATGGTGCCGCATGCGGTGGTTGATGATGTATTGAAGGATATCATTCCGTTACTGCATGAGGGCGATACCGTTATTGACGGCGGGAATTCATTTTATAAAGACTCTCGGCGCCGGCATGAGGAGCTTGCCGCGCGCGACATTCATTTTTTGGATGCGGGGGTATCGGGCGGGCCGCGGGGCGCCCGGGAGGGCGCGTGCGTTATGGTAGGCGGCGATGAGGAACAGTATAAAAAGCATGAGCGACTGTTCCGTGATATCGCGGCTGATCGCGCATATTCATACATGGGACCTGCAGGCGCGGGGCATTTTGTAAAAATGGCGCATAATGGCATTGAATACGGTATGATGCAATCTCTTGCGGAAGGTTTTGAAATATTGAAGAACGCGCCGTATTCGCTGAATCTTTTGGAAATTGCGCGCCTTTACAATGAACGGAGCGTCATTGAATCGCGGCTGGTGGGATGGCTCAAGGAAGCATACGAAAAGCATGGGAAAGATTTGAGCGATATTTCAAGCTCGGTAAAACAAAGCGGCGAAGGTTTGTGGACGGTTGAAACCGCAAAGGAATTTGGTGTTGCCACACCCATTATTGAAGGCGCGGTTGAGTTTCGGAAACAATCCAAGGAGCATCCGAGTTATACGGGTAAAGTGCTTTCAGCTCTGCGAAACACGTTTGGAGGGCATGATGTAAAAGAAATTCAAAATGAGCATGAAAAAAGCAATTGAAGATTTTCCGAAGCAATTTGAATTTAAGCCGGTTGTGGAGCGGGCTGAAGAACTCAAACAAATGCCCGCTGCTATAGTTTCGGGAATGGGAGGGTCGCATTTGTCGGCAGATCTTTTGAAAAGCGTCTCTACGGATATGCGTCTTATCACGCATTCCGATTACGGTCTTCCTTCCATGCGCGAGGACGATCTTCAAAAGTGTCTTTTTATAGCGAGTTCCTATTCAGGAAACACCGAAGAAGTTTTAGATGGATTTGCGGAAGCGCATAAAAGAGGTATATCTCTGGCGGCCATTTCCATGGGCGGGCGGCTTGAAGAAATTGCCCGTGAATATGGGATGCCATTTATTAAACTTCCTGATATGGATATTCAGCCGCGTTGTGCGCTTGGTTTTAGTTTGCTGGCATTGATGAAGTTGGCAAATAAAGAAGAAGATTTGCAGGAAGCGCGGCGGCTTTCGGGCATTCTGCGCGCGGACAAACTTGAGCCGGGGGGTAAAAAGTTGGCGGAAGAACTCCGTGGTTACATTCCGATTATTTACGCGTCAGAACGAAACAAAGCAGTTGCATACAACTGGAAAATAAAATGCAACGAGACGGGAAAAATCCCCGCTTTTTATAATGTGTTTCCGGAATTGAATCACAATGAAATGACAGGGTTTGATGTGGTGGAAAAAACGCGCGGTTTGTCGCATCAATTTTATTTTTTGTTTTTACACGATGCCGAGGACGATCCGCGGATACAAAAACGCATGGAGATTTGCGCGGCTTTGTATAAACAACGGGGGTTGCGCGTTACGGACGTTCCTTTGGAAGGGGCCGGGCGGTGGGAGCGAATTTTTAATTCTTTGCTGACAGCTGACTGGTTTTCATTTTATCTGGGCGCCTCATATGGTGTGGAGACGGAACAAGTGCCCATGGTGGAAGAGTTTAAAAGACTTGTAACTTGAAACATGAAACTTGTAACACAAGATTATGTACTTGTTATTTGATATAGGCGGCACGAACATGCGGCTTGCGGTCTCGAAAGACGGCAAGGAACTTGGCGAGCTAAAAACAGTCCCTACGCCGCAAGATTTTGAAGAAGGAATGCGCATGCTCCAACAAATGGGGGAGGAATTGCGCGGGGGAGAAAATATAAAAGGAGTCGGGGGAAGCATTGCGGGCTCTTTTGATAAAGATCATACGGTTTTGTTGTTTTCGCCAAATATGCAGGGGTGGGTTGAAAAACCATTACAAAAAAGGCTTGAAGATATGTTCCAGGCGCCGGTATGCCTTGAAAATGACGCGGCGCTTGCGGGTTTGGGGGAAGCAACAAGAGGTGCTGGGCGTGGGTATGGAATTGTTGCATATATAACGGTAAGCACCGGAGTAGGTGGAGCACGTATTGTTGATGATGCTATTGATCGGAATGTGTCTGGCTTTGAGCCGGGGCATCAGATTATCAATTACGATAGTAAGACAAAAACACTTGAGGAGCATGTTTCAGGGTCAAGTTTTTTGAAGCGTTTTGGGCGACCGCCTCAAGAAGTAACAGATTCTGCCATATGGGAAGAGACAGCGCGATCGCTTGCGTATGGTCTTTGCAATACCATTCTCCATTGGTCGCCTGATGTGCTGGTGGTTGGCGGGCCGCTGATTTTGAAATCTCTCTTTCCGTTTGAAAGTTTTAAGAAACAACTTACTGAAGATGTTCTTCGCGCATTTCCCATTGTTCCTGATATCAAAAAAGCGGAATTCGGCGGCCAAAGCGGGCTTATGGGCGCGCTTGTGTTGCTGCATGACAAGATGAAAAATTCTTGATTTGTATCTCTTTTTGACTATGATATAGTATAAGTAATATCAAATAATGTGTCATAAACAATGAATGAAACAAATTCAAACATAAAGTCTTACGTAGGAATGGCGCTGATAATCGCGTTGGTGGCGTTGTCGGTTGCCGCTTTGTGGTATGTATCCGTGTATAATCGCATTTCGGAACCCGGGTCGTTTCGCAGTTTTTCGGTTTCGGCGGAAGGAAAAGCAATCATTGTGCCTGATGTTGCCGAGTTTACCTTTGAAGTAATTTCAGAAGGCGGCGTGAATCTTGCCGATACCCAGGCAAAGAATACGGAAAAAACAAATAACGCCATCGCGTTCGTAAAATCAAAAGGAGTGGACGCCAAAGACATCAAAACGCAAGGCTACAATGTGGAACCGCGGTATCAGTATTATGATTGCGGCGCGCCGGCGGTGCCCATTTATTTTAAAGGCGAAAGCGGCGGCGTGTCGGGCAGCAGCGGCGTATCGGCTCCGTCGGCAAAGCGCGTCGTGTGTCCGCCGCCTGATATCATTGGCTATACGGTACGGCAAACAGTGTCGGTAAAAGTGCGCGATTTTAAGGCGATAGGCGATATTCTTTCGGGCGTGGTAGGAAACGGCGCCAATTCAGTTTCCCAGCTTTCATTCACTGTAGATGATCCAACGGTGGTGGAAAACGAGGCGCGCGCCGAAGCTCTTGCAAAAGCAAAAGACAAAGCAAAAGCCATGGCGGATGCAGGCGGGTTTCGCATAGGGCGGCTGTTGAACATTTCCGAAGGGGGTGTCATTCCTTATTATGGCAAGCGCTCATATGCAATGGGCGGCGATGAAGCTGCTGTTTCTACTGTTCTTGCGCCAACCATAGAACCCGGATCTCAAGAATTTCAAGTGACCATGACGCTTACCTACGAAATTCGGTAAGCGGGGATTTGCGCATATATGTCTTTTTGTGGTATCGTTCAGTAAAATTTGCAAAGGAGGAAAATGGCATTATGGCAGATATGAATAAGGTTACTGCTGACTATTACCGCAGACTTTTAGAAGAAGACACTTTGTTGCCACAAGAAGATGAACCAATTGCAACAAAAGTTCTTCGGACACAAGAAGAACATGACTTTTTTCAAAAAAATACAGGCGGCGGACCGTGTTTGTGTCTGATTTGTGGAACCTTGAAAAAAAGGAGTACATAGTGAACATCATAATATTGGCGGTTTCGCTGTTACTTGCATTCGGGAGCGCCATTGCTCTTGCGCGTCTGTGTAGAAAAAAGCTTTCGGAAATAAACATAGAAGGCGTATATGCTGGAGGAATGATTTTTTCGTATTCTCTTGTTACCGCGGGCGCGCTTTACGCGGTGTGGTACGGTTTTACGAAGGGATACTCACTTGGAGCTTGTATACTAGCTTTGTTTTTTTCGCTTATTACCGGGCTTGGTATAAGCTTGGGCTTGCATCGGTATGATACTCATCGGAGTTTTAAGGCGCATCCCGTATTTTTATTCATGCTTTCTGCGTGTGCTTGGATGGGAGGTATGAAAAAAGCGACATGGGTGACTAACCACGAGCTTCATCATAGAAAAGAGGACACGATTGATGATCCCCACTCACCATATATTTTTAATAAAAACGGTGACTGGTGGGGTTTTTGGTGGAGCCATGTGGGGTGGACACTTGTTCACAGGCCTTATCTGGAGGCCTTGAAAAAAACCGATATTTTCAAAATTCCGTTTATCCGAAGCGAGCAGTACTTGTTTTTTCCTTGTTTGTTTCTTGGCTTTGCTATTCCAACAGCATTACTGGGTTGGGAAGGATTGTGGATTTCTTTTTTGCGGATGTTTTATGTCTTGCATATTGCATTCAGCATTAACTCTGCTGGACATAAGTTTGGGAAGCAAGTATGGGAAAAAAGCAAAAGCAGAAACGGCTCTTGGATTTGCGCGCTGTTTACTATCATAGGAGAGCGGTATCATGCCAATCACCATGCTTATCAGCGCTGCGCATTCTTGGGATGGCGCTGGTATGATGTGGATGCGGGCAAATGGGCGCTTTTGATACTGGAACGGTTGGGAGTGGTATATGATGTGCGTCGCCCATAAAAACTCGCTCGTTAAAAACCATATATCTTTTTCATCCCCGTTCGCAAATGAAAAGCGTCGGGGATTTTCTATTGTACATAAATTATGCAATTGCATTTATTGTGTACAATACTACATGCAAAGAATTACTTTACTTTAATTGCTTCAAGAATTCTTTAAGCGGCAAGGTGTTTATGATGTTCTGTTTTGCAGCCCATCCTCTGCGTGCTTCTGCGATGCCGTGTTCAAGAAACGCGAAATGTTTTATTGAATGCGCGTCAGAGTCAATACTCATTTTAACGCCTGCATCAACGCATTTTCGGATGTATTCTGCTTTTAGATCAAGCCGCATGGGATAGGCGTCTATTTCCAGAATAGCGCCGGTGCGCTTCGCGGCTTTTATTATTTCATCAATATCTAAAGAGATTGCTTCGCGCGAATTGATTATGCGGCCTGTGAGGTGAAAGATGATATCCACATGCGGGTTTTCCATGGCGCGGATGATTCGCTTGGTTTGTTCTTTCTCTGGAAGCGTGAAGTGGGAGTGTATCGCTGCGCCTACAACATCCAGTTTCGCAAGCGTATCATCCGCGATATCTAATGAACCATCTTTTTTAATATTCACTTCAGCGCCTGTCAAAACATGAATCTTGAAACTTGAAGCACGAAGCTTCTTGTTTAATTTCTCAATTGCTTCTATTTGTTTTTCTAGCTTTTTTTCGTCCGCGCCGCCTGTCATAGCAAGACCTTTTGTGTGGTCTGTGATAGCGATGTATTCCAAACCCAAGCGTTCGGCTTCTTTCGCCATATCTTCAATGGAATCTTCGCCGTCCGTCCAGTTTGTTTGTGTTTGCAAGTCGCCTTTCAGATCGCCGTATCCGATAAGGTTTGGCAATGTTCTTTTGCGGGCGGCATCAATTTCCCCGGTGTTTTCCCGCAGTTCGGGTTCAATATACGGGAGTCCCAACGCTTTATAGAGATCTTCCTCAGATTTTCCCGCAACTTGTTTCTTTCCTTTGTACAAACCATATTCGTTAAGTTTGTATCCTTTCTGAATGGCTATTTTTCGGAGTTCCACATTATGCGCTTTTGAGCCGGTGAAATAATTCAATGCCGCGCCGAGTGATTCCTTCGGCACTACGCGGATATCGGCATCCAGTCCGTTTTTCAGGCGCACGTTTGTTTTTGTCTCGCCGCTTCCATACACATGCGCGATGTCGGGAAGTTTCAAGAATTGGCGCATGACGTCTTTTGGTTTTTCAGATATTGCCAGTATGTCAACATCGCCTATGGTTTCTTTTCTTCTGCGCACGGAACCGGCAATAACCGCATGCAAAACACCGGGGAACGATTGAATGGTTTTTCCCAATTTGCGAAGTTCCGGCAAAACAAGCCCCAATACGCTGCGCCCGCCGGATTTTTTCAAAAATTCAATGCCTTTGAGAATCTTTTTTTCCGATTGTTCGCCAAAATGCGGCAGGGTTCTGATTTTTCCTGTTTTGGCCGCTTTTTCCAAGTCGGCAATGTTTTTTATTTTGAGTTCTTTCCAGAGTGAGCGCGCCATTTTAGGCCCCACGCCTTCAATGCGGGTAAGTTCCACTACGTCAACGGGGATTTTTTTCTTGAGCGCTTTATATTCAGGAAATACGCCTTTTGTAAGCAAATGTTCTATATGGTCGGCTATGCCTTTTCCTACGCCCGGAATTTCTTTTTGCAAAGCTGCCATGCCGCCTTTTTTGTAAATGTCAGCGACATCGCGGTCAAGGACTTCAATAGTTTGGGCTGCTTTTTTATACGCGCGCGGCTTAAACGGCGCATCATCCATTTCCAAAAGAAGAGCCATTTCAGCAAGAACATGCGCTATTTCTTGATTCGTCATATTTCTATCATAGAACATGAAGCATGGAACATGAAGCATGAGGGAATTTTATTCACATGTTTATCCGAAAAATAACCTTGACGGTATTTGGGTATGGGAGTATGTTAGACTTTTGTTCTTTATTTCAGTAGTAAGGAGGTTTCTGTGGGTAGAGAAAAGCATGAGGCGAGCGCGACAAGAATGGTTGTGGAAATTGACGGGCGGTGGGATCCAAAAACATTGTTTACGCGCATACAGTCTGCGGGGTTACCCATACAAGGGGTGAAGCTGTGGGATCACGGGCGATGCACTTTGTCTTTTGGCTCACAATTGACGCATGAGGCTTTGTCTATGATTCAGCAAGAAATTGTTCCTTTTTTTGCGAGAAGCCCTTCACAGAGAGAAGGACTTCCAAGTGAAAAACAAATCTTGCAAGAGCCAAAACGTAAGCGTATCATCAAAGTTCCCTATATTTACCGTCGCAAGTGATATCTCCTTTACGAAGAGTCATCCAAAAATTGGGTGGCTTTTTTATCTTTATTTTGAGAGTATATCGTCATCCTTTATATTTCTTTAATAGACCTGTCCCTTAATAAATTTTCGGCTAAAAATTCCCGAAATCCGGCCGGGGCTTGGTGAAAATTTCTTGCGTGAGCCCTGCTGGCGCTTCAAA
>SBBS01000074.1 GCA_005239605.1 bacterium
CCGGTGAAAATTTTGAAGCGCCAGCAGGGCTCACGCAAGAAATTTTCACCAAGCCCCGGTCGGATTTCGGGAATTTTTAGCCGAAAATTTATTAAGGGACAGGTCTAATGCATTATTCTTTTTTATATGAAGCGCATTCTTTATTCGAACATATAATATTTTTGCCCTTTTCTACCATCATAGATCCGCAGGTGGGGCAGGTGTCTCCGGCGGGGCGGTCCCAGAGCGCGAAGTTGCATTTTGGATAAGCGCCGCAGCCGTAAAATACTTTGCCGCGCTTTGATCGGCGCTGAATCAGGTCGCCTTCTTTGCACGAAGGGCATTTGATTCCTAACGTGTTTTCCGGGAGTTGTTTGGTATTCCGACATTCGGGGAAACCGGAACACGCAATAAATTTTCCAAAGCGCCCATTTTTTACGACCATAGATTTTCCGCATTTCTCGCATATTTCGTTTGTTGTTTCCTCTACAGTTTGTTTTTCCACTGTTTTGTATTTAGTTTCTAAATGTTTTTCGAACGGTTCATAAAATGCTCGAATAGTTGGTATCCACTTTGTTTTACCTTCCGCAATGTGATCAAGTTTTTCTTCCATTTCGGCGGTAAACATTATGTTCACAATATCAGGAAAGTGTTCTACCAGCATGTCTGTAACGGTAAGACCCATTTCGGTTGGCTGAAAGCGCTTTGTCTCGTTTTTTTGAACATAATTGCGTTCCTGGATGGCGCCAAGAATGGGGGCATACGTGGAAGGCCGCCCGATACCGTTTTTCTCAAGCATTTTTATAAGAGATGCTTCCGAATAGCGGGGCGGGGGTTCCGTGAAATGCTGTTTTGGTTCAAGTTTGTGGAGGGAAAGTTTTTGCCCTTTGACAAGTTCGGGAAGAAGCATGTCTTCCGTTTTGATGGGGTATACTTTCAAAAAACCGTCAAATAGAAGCACGGAGCCGGTTGCATGAAATATATAGGAGTTCCGATTTCCTTTGCTTTCAATATCTACGGCAGTTGCATCAAACAAGGCTTCAGGCATTTGTGTTGCCAGAAAGCGCTGCCAAATAAGCTGGTATACTTTTTGCTGCTGCGCATCAAGTTTTTGTTTTGTATCTTGAGGCGCGCGGGTTACATCGGTGGGGCGGATAGCTTCGTGGGCTTCCTGGGCGCCTTTTGATTTTGTTTTATAAGTGCGCGCATACCCAAGCGCATAGGAAGATCCGAACGCGGAAACAATGTAATCATGCGCGGCTGAAATTGCATCCGCCGACAAATTAACCGAATCTGTTCGCATGT
This sequence comes from bacterium, assembly GCA_005239605.1. Lineage (GTDB taxonomy): Bacteria > Patescibacteriota > Minisyncoccia > Ryanbacterales > 2-02-FULL-48-12 > 02-FULL-45-17b. The sequence goes on from SBBS01000074.1 coordinate 1,285, forward strand.
AGGTTATAAGTCCGGTTTCGTAGAGTTGCTGCGCAAGGCGCATGGTTTGGCGCGCCCCGTAGCCCAGGCGCTGGGAAGCGGCTTGTTGCAGGGTGCTTGTGATAAACGGAGGAAGAGGGGTGCGTTTTGTTTCTTTTTTCTCAACTGACTGAACCGCATAAGAAGCGCCGGTTAGGTCTGCAACAATATCTTCTGCCTGTTTTTGCGAAGTAACAGCGATTTTATCAAGCTGTTTTCCATTTTCTTTCGCAAGGAACGCAGTGAATTCATGTTCTCCGGGCGCGGGCGGATCAAAATGCGCGGCAATGCTCCAGTACTCCTGGGGTTTGAATTTTTCTATTTCGCGCTCGCGGTCTACCACCAACCGCACGGCAACGGATTGCACGCGTCCGGCAGAAAGCCCGCGCACGATTTTTTTCCACAAGAACGGCGATAATTTGTATCCCACGAGGCGGTCAAGAACTCTTCGGGCCTGTTGGGCATCTACCAAATGCGTGTCAATTTCTCGCGGATGCTGTAAGGCATGTTCAATAGCTTTTTTTGTTATTTCATGAAAGACGATTCGTTTTATTCCTGAATCTTGTTTTTTTGCTTTTTGTGTTTCAGGTTTCAGATTGCGTGTTCCAAGTTGCAGGGCTTGGGCAAGATGCCACGCGATAGCTTCTCCTTCACGGTCTTCGTCAGTTGCGAGAATTATTTCATCAGCTTTTTTAGCAAGCTCCTTTAATTTTTTGACCTGCGCGCTTGCTTTTCGCGGCACGACATATTTGGGCTCAAAATCATGTTCCACGTCAACTCCCAGCGTGGAGGAGGGAAGATCGCGAATATGGCCGTAGCTTGATTCCACGATAAAATCTTTTCCCAAAAAACGGGAGATTGTTTTTGCTTTTGTCGGCGATTCAACTATAACAAGCGTTTTCATAAATAAGTTCAAAATTCAAAGTTATACCATCTTTGTTAAACTCTTTCCACCAAGCGCAGGCAAAACTGCTTTAGAAATATTATCAAAACAATAGTTCTGATGGAAGAAGTTTCTCAAAGTTGGTATTAAAAGTTCAAAATGAATGTGTCGCGCTTCGCGCGATTATTATATGTATATGTCGCGAAGCGACACCGAAATTTTGCATTTCGCACTTTTAATTTTTAACTTTTCTAAAGATTCCATTTCCCATATTCCGCACCATACCTTGAATTTCAAGAAGCGCAAGCATGTGTTGGATAGCGCTGATGTGTTTATCTAGCAGGCGCGCGATATCGTTTGCGGATCGCGGTTCTCCGAGCGTATTCAAAATAACTTGTTCTTCCTCGGATGCCATGCTTGCTGCATATTTGCTTGAGGGCGCCCGGCTAAGACCCAACGCGTGGAATATGTCTTCCGGGGAGGTAACGGGTATCGCCCCATCGCGAATAAGGGCATGGGGAGTTTTCGAGTTTGCCGAAAAAATGGATCCGGGGACCGCAAGCACGTCGCGTCCGAATTCAAGCGCGTAGCGGGCGGTAATAAGCGTGCCGCTTTTTTCAGACGCTTCAATTACCAACAGCGCTGATGAGAGTCCCGCGATGATACGGTTTCTCTGCGGAAATGTCCAGCTGTTTGCCTTAAAATAGGGTGGGTATTCCGAAATAAGCGCTCCGCCGTTTGATACGATTTCATCCGCAAGGCGTTTGTTGCTTGACGGATAAAGAACGCTTCGATCTATGCCGGACCCAAGAACGGCAGCCGCATACCCACGCGCCGCAAGGGTTGTTTTATGAGCTTCGGCATCAATGCCGACCGCAAGCCCCGAGATGATAGGAATACCGGCTTTTGCAAGAGGTTCCACAAGCGTGCGGCATGCTTCACGGCCATAAGAAGTTGCTTTGCGTGTGCCCACCACGGCAATCGGCGGTTTTGTAAAAGCAGGCAGCGCGCCTTCCACATAGAGAAGCGCGGGAGGCGCAAAGATATGTCTCAGCTGGTCGGGGTAGGCAGGGTCTTCTTTTAAACAAAGAGTTACATGAAGTTTTTCCAATTGTTTTTGCTGGATTTCCAGCTGCGTATGCGCGCGGTTTTTACATATCATCTCTTCAAGTTTCGGGTTTTTTAGCGCATGGCTTAGTTCATACGCAGAGGCATGCCATGCTGTTTTATATGACCCAAAGCATGCGCGGAGATCTATAAGCCGCCGCGGGTTACATTCAGCAATGCAATTCAACGCATGCGCATAAACAGCTTCCGGGTACATGAAGGATACTATAATTCGTTTTTTATTTTTCTACAACGCTTCTAAAAAATTGACGGATGGTTACCGGATATAATTCTCTGTGAAAGGAGTAGGAACGCACGAGCGCGGCAGTGCGGACTCGTTTGTGAAATTCGGCATCGGGAACGGCAAGCAGGTCTTGGCGCACGGCGCTTTGTAAAACCAATTCAATTTTTTGAGGATCGGTTGGCACGGCGCTTAATAGTTTTTCCACCGGCACATGGCGCATGCGAAGATATTCCGCGGTGGTCATGCGCAGGCGGTCGCGGATAAACAGTTCATAAGCGGGGAAAATTCTCATGATTGATTCTTCCTGTTTTACGGTAAGCATGCCTCCGTCTAACACATGCTGGCGAAGTTTTTGATTTTCGTCCGTTTTATTTCTTATGTAAACTTTTGCCGCTTCTGCTCCAAAAAGCGTTTCTTCCAGTTTTTCTTCGGTTTGCGGTTCGTTTTGGTGATAGCGCTGCCAGTCGGTAAGTTTTTTGGCGACTTGCTGAATGTTTTCTTCCTTGTTTGTTGTTGTCAACTTTGTTTTTTCTACCAGGCTTAAAAGAAGCGCTTCGTTTTTGAGAGTTGGGGTAATATCGGGCGCTATGACAGATGTCTCCATGCGGATATGATTTGCCACGGTGTCTATGAAATGAGTTTGAGCGGCGGCGGGCAGGCGATTAAAAATGTCTGAAACATGGCGATCGTCAAGGTGTTCTCCGTTTTGAAACGCGCGGTCAAGCATGCCCCACACGGTGAGCATGGCGGGAGGCGGCGCACTGGCCGGTTGCGGCTCGTCGGGGATAATCTTGAACGGTTGGAGGCCGGTTTTTCCGTTTGTGCGTTTCCAAAAAGAAAACGCGCGTTCCAGCATATCATTCGGGTTTTCATTTTCCAGCGCTTGTGTAAGCCAGTAAGCTTGTTCTTGCAGAGCGGCTTTTTGTTCCGGAGAGGCGTTTTCAGACAGCGCGCTTGTTTCTTGTAATTTTTGTTCAAGAAATGTTTTTGATACGGCAACGGTCATGGGTACATTGTACCATACGTGTTTTATTTTTGTATACATATTGCGCGAAAACATTCAGACCGCCAATTGACGGTCCAGACGCTAATCATGAATAGTTTTGCGCACAACCGAAAACAACATAACATATTAATTTGTTATAGCAAATTAATATGTTATGTTGTTTGAGCATATAAAAAAGTCGGCCCGGTTCGAAAACCAGGCCGTTAACATGCATTGTTGGGAGGTGGTTTTTATGGGGTGGTTGTTGCAGGAGCTGATTTTATTTTTTCCAGCTCCCGCAAAATTTCTGTCGCTTTTTTGGAAATCTCGTCGCCACGTTGGGTGACGAGATTAGCGACCTCTTTTTTTGCATCGGCCACATCTTGGCGGATGTTGCTGGCTGTGGTTTCAGCATCAGCCGCGGCGTTACCTATCGCGATTCGCGTGTCTGCCTCCTCCGCCTCCACTTTTTCATCAAGCTCATCTGCTTTTGCAGACAAGCCCGCGTGAGCTTCCGTGGCCTCCTTGCGCGCGGTCCCGACTTCCTGTCGGGCCATTGCCGCCTCCTTGGCAGCAGCGCTTGCCTTTGAATAAATCGAAGGCAGTTTCTCCAGGATGGCGCCAGCCCGTACGCTGGCACGGAAGGCGATATCTTTCGCCTTCTCAGCATTCTCCGCTACCGCTTCCACCACGGATGCGAGGGTTGCCATGTCATTTCTGGCCACCGTTTGATTTTGGTGGAGGACGGTTATGTCCTCCTGAAGCCCGGCAAGCTGAGCCTGCTGGGCGGTGAGCTGGTTCTGCAGGGGCTGGATTGCCACCTGCAGGTCATTACGCGTTGCCGCGCAACCCACTGTCAAAAAACAAACCGCCAGGATAGCCAACAAACCCTTTTTGCTCATATTTTGAGCCTCCTTTCAATTTGTGGCTATCGTAGCACATTAGGATATAAAAGTCAATAGCTTTAGGTTATTTACCGAAACGGTTGGTGAGGAATTCACCAATGCTTTTTTGCATGTCGGCTTTTGCCGGTTTGGCCTGATTTAGAATTTCAACCAAAATTTTAAATCCTTTTCCGCGCGGCGGTTTTTTTAGAAATTCGGCAAGGGACGTGTCGCGTATGTTCGCGTATTTTTCCATATTGAGGCCCGCCATTTTTTGCACGGCGCTTTCAGATGAGGAAAGAAGCCGCTCAGGCGCTACGTTCGTGCTTGCCTTTTGCCACTCGTAGGCAAGTTTTCCTTTACCGGTAATTTCAATTTTTCCGTCTTCGCCCAAAAGCACGCGCGTGCCGGGTTTTGAAATGCGGGTTTCGGTCCACGCGCCGCCCGCGCCTTTTGGTTTTATATAGTCTTGGTCGGTAAGCAAGTTTGCGGTGACGCGTTCCACTGATTTTTTCGGATGCAATTTGACTTCTTCCGGAGAGATGCCATAGCGGCTTGCGAATTCTTCCGGCGTGCTATGGGACATTTGATAGTTCAACTGGCGGCGAATGGCGTGCCACATACCCTCACCCTTTTTTACTTCTGAAAGTTTTGCATACTCCTTGCTGTCCACTTCACCTCTCCATGCTTTACCTGTAGGAAACTCATCATCTGTTGGACCCATGCCACGCAAAGCTTTGTATTCTTCAATTGTTGCCCCATCTGATCCGTCCGCTAAAAGTCCTGATTCCGCGCCTTTGCCAAATCTATCCGCGCCGATAGGTGGTATTTTGTTCGTATTTGCGGGAGATGCAAAATCTCCTGTGTCAGGAGAAACTTTTGGCGCCGCTTCACCAACTTTCGGAAAGATAACATCGCCTTTCTCCATTGCCAAGCGCAGTTTTTTCTCTGCTTCCGTTTCAACATAACCAGTGTACGGTTTTTGAGGGACTGTTTCTTGACTTATTCTTGGAATTTCTCGCGCTTTATTCGGATCAGGAATATGGGAATATTTATATTCGTTAACATCTATTCCTTTCTGTCCTGGTTCGCCAGCGATCGGAGTTTCCGCAAGATGTTCGGCAGCTTGCTCAGCTCGTCTTGCCGCCAGTTCTGTCTCAAGAACTTTTGCTGTCAGCTCTGCCTGCGCGGCCGCATTATCTGCATGCAATAGAGCTGTGTCGGCCTGCCGCAGAACCTCTTGGGTTCCTCCCATTACAGGAAGATTTTTCGGAGGCTTTGGAGCTGCGGAGTCACCGAGTATATCGTGTGTTGTTTCACTGCCAGGCAATTTAGTAACCGCGTTGCCGAATTTTTCACGGGCCGAGCCAATCCATTGCTGAATATCATCGCCAAAACGGTCTTTTATCCAGCCGCCAAAAGCCGCGCCCACACCTCCCGCAACTGCGCCTACCGCAAGGCCCCGCGTAAACCCGCGCAGAATAAATTTCTTTTCTTCCCGAGATATGCGCATGTGCTTTGCTTTCATAAACGCAGGCAGGGAAGTTTTTTGCAGGTTTCCTTCAGTATCAAAATAGGTAAGATTGGGAATAGCGTTTTTTTGATCAGTCCAGCTGCTGCGGGCAAGTTCCACACGCGCTTTGGCAAGGTTGGTTGAAAATTCATACGCGGCGGCAAGGCGCGTATTGTCTTTGCCAAAATTCACAAGGCCTTCCGCGAGATGTTCTTCTGCCATGTCTACCAAACGATGAAGCTGCTGCTGGTTCAGGGCATTTTTTTTGTTTGCGGGATCTTGTGTTTTTTCAAGCAGTTTTTGCATGCGTTCGTTATAGTTTGAAGCGTCTATAAACGCAGTTTTACGGAATGCATGACCCGCCAGGCGTAAATGTTCTTTTTTACCAAGACCGAACAATGTGCGCCCTTCTTTTAATTTGAGCGCGGCTTTTTCACTGCGAGTCAGGTCTTGCTGCGCTGTCGCCAGTTCTTCACGCGCTTTTTTGCGCGCTTGAAATGCTTCGCGCGCGCTGTTTACAACAGCGCCTACTCCCATTGCCGCTTCCGTGGCAGAGAGCGCAAGCACGCTCATGGATTTCCAGCGCATAAAAGTACCCGTACCTGCGATTATTGCTTTCCAGCCGGATTCTTTTATGGCGCTTCCAGCAGCCGCTTTTCCGGCGCTTCGTTTTTCAATGCGATCTACCTGAGAAAGCACGGTTTCTAATTGCGGACAGCCGGCAAGCACGCGCTGCATGTAAATTTGCGAATCGCGATTCAGCATAAACTCGGAAGCGGAGGCAAAATCTCCCTGTTTTGCGGATGCAAGCTGAAATATGCTTCGCCGGGCGTTGTCATATTGGAGTTGCGCAGCTTCATACTGCGCGCGTTCTTTTTTGGATGCGCGAGAGTATGCCCATGTTTCAGGGGTATTGGCAAGCTGGCGCGCCGCGTTGTTATATTTCTGCACCTGTTCATGGTGTTCCGATCCAAATTCATTTGAGTTTATATAAGAAATTTCAAGCGCGCCTGTGTCCGGATTTGCAACTATTTCGCGGCCGTTTGTCATCTGAACAAGAAGCCGAAGCGTCTCGCCATGCGCTTCTATGCCGCCTGTGCGGATTTTTTTCAACGCTTCAGCTTCTTTTACGGCGAGTTTTCCGCCTTGTCCGGCATAGCCTTCAAATACTTTTCTTCCCGTGCGCCGCGCGGTTGACAACTGGGAAGTTTCTTCTGCGAGCATTGCTTTTGCTTGTGTTTCAATGTTGCCGTAGAGAACGCGGCGCAAGTTTTCAAACACAAACGCTTTTTGGTTTTCATTAAGCGCGCCAAATCCTTCCACTTTTTCAAGATCGTCTTTTGAGATGCCAAACTCTTCAAATGCCTTGTCTGTATCAGCCGGAGCTGATTCTTGCATGGCTTCGGGAGCGGATGGTATCTCGCTCGTTGTTTGGGACGGCGCGTATTCGCCGAGTTCTGATTTTACCAGTTGAATAGCAGATTCCAGCGCATGGATCTTATATACGTTTCCAACTCTTTCACTTGACGCTTTGAGCTGGTCGCATTCTTTTGTTAAAGTTGCGAGATCAAAATTGTGTTTTTTTGCGGCCTGCCGCGCCAAATGCTCGCTTTTTTGTTCGGGCGTTCCGCCTGTTTCATTTATTGCTTTTTCCAGCGCGGCTGTTTTTTCTTCAAATGATGCAATGCGGTTCTCGCGGGAATCTTTCGGGGCTGTTTCAATCTTTTTTTCTTCTTTCAATGTTTCAAGTATGGCATTTACTTCTTTTTGTGTGAGGATGGGCGGGGGTTCTGTCGGCAGAACTTTTTTCTCTGCGGATATTTGTTCCTGTTTTTCAAATTCTTCCGGCGTTGGCGTTCCCAGATCAAAAGGTTGTTCGCTCGGGGGGATAGGTTCCGGCGCGGCTTCGGGGGTCGGCGCAGGAGTAGGTTCGGGTTCCTTTTTTTCCTGGACGGGAGCGGGACCTTTGCTTGCTTTTGCAATTTCTATGGCTGGGGGCGGAGTCGGCGGTTCTGCTTCAGGTGACGGCTGTGCTTGTGAATTTACAATTTCTTTGGCGCGTTTTTCTGTTTTATCTATGCGGTGTTTTATTTCTTCGTTTTTTGCGCGTTCTTTCATATTGACTGCCCACATTTCAATACCCGTTATTTTACTTTCGGCTGTGGGGCGGTTTTTGAATATTTCTACCAGACGCCGCGCGCCTTCTTCTACTTCAAGTTGATCTGGCGGAGTTTGTTCGGTTTCCTTTGGAACTTCTAGAGACGGTTTTGTTTTTTCTTGTGACAAAGCTCCTCCTTCGTTTTCCCATCGGCCCATATCTTCATTCGTTGGCCCAACATATTCTTCCTTTGTCTTTTTTTCGTACTTTTTGCGGATTTCTTCCAGTTGAGCGCGATCCTCCGGCGGGAGTTCGGCGCCTTCCATTTGTTTGATGCGTTTATGAATGTTTTCAACCAAACCAAGATCAATGGCTTTTCTTGCTGTTTTTTCTTTGAGGACATGGCGAATGGGTTCATGTTTCAATTCCTGGGTAATCGGTTCTCGATAAGGATCTTCAGCAGCCGTTGTCCGTGTTTTTAAGCGACGGGTTCCCAATTCAGCTATCTTCGCCGGCTCGGCGCCAAAAAAAGCATCGCGCAATATCTCAAGCGCGTCGCGATTATCAAATGTTATTTTTTTCTTTCGCGGCATGTTTTTGTCATTTTAAGGAAACGGATTCCGTGTCAGGCACGGAATGACATTTCACGGCGCTTATATCTATGAATTATATAAAATAAATCCGAATAATTCTTGAAAGATATCCACAGTTATTGTATGATCTGAGCGAAGCGCATTCTCATTGAAATTAATCCGGAGGCGCCGGCATATGAATGAAAGCAAAGTTGAACCACAAACGCCCGCGGGCAGTTTTCTGCCGAAAATCATACCCATAACCATGCTCTGGCGAAGGAGCCGAGAGATGGATAGAAATATTATTGAGCAGCAGCTTCGCGAGCATATAAAAATTGCAAATACGCTTGTGGAAATTAGACCTGTCCCTTAATAAATTTTAGAGTGAAATTTCAGAAATATGAGATGGGGCGCCGGTGAAAATTTTGAAGCGCTAGCAGGGCTCACGCAAG
>SBBS01000010.1 GCA_005239605.1 bacterium
ATACAGTTGAATAACTGTTTCCATAATGGCGTGCTACGCTGGTAATACCATAAGTGTACGCCATTTATGGTATTAAGGGGAGTTTCGTAATTCACAGAACTTATATCTCCTCCACCACGACCTCATCCGCCACCTCCACATCCATATCCTCTTCCGAGAGATCCGCGACCGGCGCTGGTGCCTTTGGCACATCTTTGCGGTATCCTGTGCCCGCCGGAATAAGCCGCCCGATAATAACGTTTTCTTTCAAGCCGCGCAAGCGATCTATCTGGCCTCCAATTGCCGTATTGATAAGAACGCGGGTTGTTTCCTGAAAGGACGCGGCCGAAAGAAAACTTGAAATGGATAACGCGGTCTTTGAAATGCCCATAAGAAGCCGGGAACCTTTAGCTGATTCTTTTCCAATTGCGAGCACACGGTCATTTTCCTCCAAAAACTGTTCACGCTCCACCACTTCGTCCACGCTAAAACGCGTATCGCCCACCTGTTTGATGCGCACCCGGGAAAACATCTGCCGCACAATAACTTCAATATGTTTTTCATTGATGGGAGATCCCTGCAGAGCATACACTTTGCCGATTTCCCGTATTATATAATTTTGAGTTTCTCCCGTACCCGCTGCCTTAAACAATTCCTTCGCATCCACCACGCCGTCAGATAATGGCTGGCCTTTCACTATGACATCATCCACATTCACCACAACCGTCTTGCCAAACGGAATGATATATTCTTGCACATCACGCTTGGCGCCATCGTCATCATCGGGAAGTATGCGCACAATGCGATCGCGGTTTTCTTCTTTTATTTCAAGAACTTTTCCGCTTACTTCCGAAATAACCGCGACTGTTTTTGGCGTGCGGATTTCAAAAATTTCTTCCACCCGCGGAAGGCCGAGCGTAATATCGCCTCCTCCCGCAACACCTCCAATATGAAATGTGCGCATGGTAAGCTGCGTGCCCGGCTCGCCAATGGCTTGCGCGGCCACAATACCCACTGCTTCGCCTATGCGTACCAGCATATTTGAACCGAGATCATACCCATAACACGTGCGGCAAATCCCCCGGCGGGTTTTACAGGTAACAGGCGAGCGCAAATGTATTTCTGGCACCCCCGCTTTATCAATAATTTCAGCATCTTGCATGGAAAGAAGAGTTCCTTTCTTAAAAAGAATTTGTTTCGTTTCGGGATTACGTATACCGCTTAACAAAATGCGGCCAAACATGCGAGACGCGAAACTTTTGTTTACTTCTTCAGAATCGCGCCGATACGCCACTATGCCGCCGTCATCGCCGCAATCTTCCTCCACCACCACCACATCCTGCGCAACATCAACTAATCGGCGTGTAAGATATCCGGCTGCCGCGGTTTTTAATGCCGTATCCGCCGTACCCTTTCGGGCGCCGTGCGTAGAAATAAAATACTCAAGCACATTCAATCCCTCTTTGTAGCTTGATATAATAGGAAGCTCAATAATGCGGCCGGAAGGATTTACCACCATGCCTTTCATGCCTGCCATCTGGTTTACCTGAACCCACGAACCGCGGGCAGCCGAACTTACCATGGAAAATATCGGGCCTTGCTGATCCATCGCTTCCCGCACTTCTTTATCAATCTGCGGCTTTACTTTTGCGTTCCATATCTCCACCACTTTTGCATATCGTTCGCCGTCCGTAAGAAGACCGCGCTCAAATTGATCTCGGACTATTTGGGTATCGGCAAGCCCTTGGTTTATGATATCTGTTTTTCTGGGAAGAGCTGGCAAATCCGCGATACCCCAACTGATACCGGAAAGTGTCGCATATCGAAATCCAAGATCCTTAATGCTGTCAAGAACCAAAGCCGCCCGTTCGGCGCCGTATGTGCGGATTATGCCGCTCGTAAGCGCTTTTAGAAGTTTTTTGTTGAGAAGGTCATTTACAAATCCAAATCCTTCCGGAAGAATATTGTTAAAAATAATGCGCCCGGCAGTGGTTTCCGTAAGTTCAGAATTTTTTGAATCAAGCCGCACTTTAATGCGCGCATGCAAATCAACCACATCGTGTTCATGCGCAAAAAGAACTTCTTCTTTATCGGTAAAAATTTTACCTTCTCCTTGGGCGCCTTCGCGAATCTGCGTAAGCCAGTAACAGCCAAGCACTATGTCCTGCTGGGGCCCCGCAATGGCTTCTCCCGTGCCGGGCTTGAGCAAATTTTTATCTGCGGCCATTATTTCACGCGCCTCATACTGCGCTTCTTCCGTAAGCGGGACATGCACAGCCATTTGGTCGCCGTCAAAATCGGCATTAAACGCCTCGCACACCAACGGATGCAATTGAATGGCGCGCCCTTCAATAAGCAGCGGCTGAAACGCCTGAATGCCGAGCCGATGCAGAGTAGGCGCGCGGTTCAAGAGCACGTATTTCCCCTCCACCACTTCTTCAAGAATTGCCCAAACATCAGGCGTCATTTCTTCAATAAGGCGGCCGGCGCCCCGAATGTTAAACGCAAGTCCGCGCTCAATTATTTTTCGGATCACAAACGGTCGAAACAGCTCCAGCGCCATGTGCTTGGGCAGACCGCATTGATGTAATTTCAATTCCGGACCCACCACAATAACAGAACGTCCTGAATAATCCACCCGCTTGCCGAGCAAGTTCTGGCGGAAACGGCCTTGTTTTCCTTTTAACATGTCGGCAAGCGACCGCAATGGACGTTTTTGCGCCTGGGACGTAACCACCGCTTGCCCCCGCCGGATGGAATTGTCTATAAGAGCGTCCACCGCTTCTTGGAGCATGCGTTTCTCATTGCGGCAGATAACTTCCGGCGCTTTTAACTCGTACAAACGCTTCAGCCGATTGTTGCGATTTATAACGCGGCGATATAAATCATTCACATCGCTGGTGGCATGCCGTCCTCCGTCAATCGGCACCATAGGACGAAGAGCCGGCGGTATTACCGGAATGACAGCAAGAAACATCCACTCCGGACGCACCCCCGCATCGCGCATGGAACGCACCAATTGAATGCGCCGCAAAATTTTACGTTTCTGCACGGGGTTTGAAACTGTTTCAGCCTCCGCTAAAAGCGCAGATTCCATGGCGCCAAAATCAAGTCCTTCGCAAATTTCCCGCAGTACCTCCGCTCCGATTCCTGCGGTAAAAAGACCCGCGTACTTCAAACTTAACCGATGATATTCCACCTCGGACAACACTTGCAGGCGATTAATGCCTTTTACCTCCGCTTTTGCTTGATCCGATGCTCTTTTAAGAGACTCTTTGTCGCGTACGCCCGCCTTCAGTTTTAACTTGTACTCGCGCTCAATTTCCGCGAGCACTTCCGCGCGCTTTGCTTCAGCTACCTGTTTTACAATATACCCGGCAAAATAGATGACTTTTTCCAAATCATTCACGGACACGTCAAACAGTAAACTCATTTTGGAAGGAAGCCCCCGCAAAAACCAAATATGCGAAACGGGGGACGCAAGTTCTATATGCCCCATGCGCTCGCGGCGCACAATAGCGCGCGTAATCTCCACGCCGCACTTATCGCATATAATTCCTTTGTAACGGATGCGGCGATATTTCCCGCAATAACATTCGTAATCTTTTTCCGGTCCGAAGATTTTTTCGCAAAACAACCCATCCCGTTCCGGACGCTGGGTTCTATAGTTGATTGTTTCCGGCTTCATTACTTCTCCATGCGACCATTCCTTGATGCGCTTGGGAGAAGCAAGCCTCAGCGCAATGGCATCAAAGTCTTGGTCAACCACAAGTTCTTTTTCGTGTGTTTCCATGCGAGTATGATGTTAGTCTTTGTATGCGTCTTTATGATAATGAATAAGATCAACATCAAGCGCGAGACCCTTTAACTCATTTACCAGCACATGAAAAGAAGCCGGAATATTAGGGTTCTTAAACGGCTCGCCCCGCACAATGGCATCGTAGGTAGACACACGCCCCGTGATATCATCGGATTTAATCGTAAGCATCTCCTGCAGCGTATGGGCCGCGCCGAATCCTTCCAATGCCCACACCTCCATTTCTCCAAAGCGCTGGCCGCCTCCTTGCGCCTTGCCGCCAAGCGGCTGCTGCGTAATAAGAGAATACGGTCCGATTGATCGCATATGAATTTTATCCTCCACCATGTGAACAAGCTTCATCATATAAATCATGCCCACGGTGATCTTTTGGTCAAACGGCATGCCGGTACGGCCGTCATGGAGCATTACCTTGCCATCTCGCGGCAACCCCGCCTTCTCAAGTTCGTTCTGAATTTCTTCGTCCGTAGCGCCTATCAAAGACGGCGTAATGGCTTGGTACCCCAACTTATAGGCCGCCCAACCCAAATGCGTCTCCAAAATCTGCCCAATATTCATGCGCGATGCCACGCCTAATGGATTCAATATAATATCCACGGGAGTGCCGTCTTCCAGATACGGCATATCCTCCACCGGCAAAATTTTTGAAATGACTCCCTTGTTTCCATGACGCCCCGCGAGTTTGTCTCCCACGAGAACTTTACGCAGCTGCGCCACTTCTATGCGCACGCTTTTAATAACGCCCGACTCCAGGCGATCGCCCTGCTCGCGCGAAAATACTTTCACGCCCACCACGCGGCCTTGCTTCCCGATAGGCATGCGAAGCGACGCGTCTTTTACATCGCGCGCTTTCTCGCCGAAAATTGCCCGCAGCAATCGTTCCTCCGGCGTTAAATCCGATTCGCCTTTCGGTGAAATTTTTCCCACCAAAATGTCTCCCGGCCGCACTTCGGCGCCGATTCGCACAATACCATCTTCATCCAAGTCTTTCAGTTTTTCTTCGCCCACATTGGGAATGTCATGAGTTGTCACTTCCGGCCCCAGCTTGGTATCGCGCACGTTTATGGTGAAATCCTCTATGTGCACCGTGGAAAAAGCGTCCCGCTGCACAAGCCGCTCTGAAAGAATAATGGCGTCTTCATAATTGGAACCGCCCCATGAAAGAAACGCCGCCAATATATTTTGCCCAAGCGCAAGCTGGCCGTTTTGCGTGGAAAGATTATCGGCAAGCGGCTGTCCTTTTGATACTTTGTCGCCTTTTTTTACAATCGGCCGCTGATGAAGAGCTGTCGCATTGTTTGAGCGGAGAAAATTGATGAGAGGATACGCGTGTTCCTGTTTTGAGCCTTTGACTATGATTTTTTTTGCATCCGCTTCTGTTACCACTCCCGCTTCGTTCGCAAGTACCACTAAACCCGAATCGCTCGCCACGCGCTCTTCCACGCCGGTTGCCACAATTGGCGCTTGTGAAAGAACGTTCGGCACCGCTTGGCGCTGCATGTTTGAACCCATGAGCGCGCGGTTTGCGTCGTCGTGTTCCAAAAAAGGAATCAAAGACGTCGCGATGCTTATTGCCTGCTGGGGAGAAATATCCATGTACTGAATTTCTGACCGCGCGATAACGCCCGGCTGGCCTTTGACGCGCGCTTCCACAAATTCATCCATTATAAAACCATCTGCGTCATACGGCACGCCCGCGTGCGCGATGTTATAACGCGCTTCTTCAAATGCCGTAAAATACTCAAATTCGTCGGTAAGTCTGCCCGCCTTTACTTTCCGATACGGCGTTTCAATAATGCCATACTCGCTGATGTGCGCATAACTTGCTAAGTGCCCTACCAATCCAATGTTCGGGCCTTCAGGCGTTTGAATAGGACAAATCCGCCCATAGTGAGAAGGATGCACATCACGCACTTCAAACCCGGCCCGTTCACGGGTAAGACCGCCCGGGCCAAGAGCCGAGACACGGCGCTTGTGTTCAAGTTCGGCAAGAATATTCGTTTGATCCATAAATTGTGAAAGCTGGTTTGTGGTAAAAAACTCTTTTACCGCCGCCATGAATGGCCGCGCGTTTACCAACTGCACGGGTGTGAGAGTCTCCATCTCAAGCGTAGACATGCGATCTTTGATAATGCGTTCCATCCGCGCTAATCCAATGCGCAAGCGAACTTGGAGCATCTCGCCTCCCCCACGCACTCGCCGGTTGCCTAAATGATCAATGTCGTCGGCCGTAAGTTGAGGGTTCTGATTCATGCGAATAATTTCAGACGCCACTGCCGCAATATCTTGAGCATCAAGCACGCGGCTTGCGGATTTGGCATCGCCTTTTATCTGCAAACGCTGGTTAAATTTGTACCGCCCGACCAGGGACAAATCATAACGGTCGCCACTGAACATGCTTTGCAAAAGATCCCGCGCATTGTCTACCGTGGCAAGATCCCCCGGCCGAATGCGCTTATAAAGTTCCACAAAAGCTTCGTCTTCCGTTTTGGCTGGATCTTTTTCCAGCGTGCGTTTTATATAAAACGGCTCTTGGTTATCAACATCGCCGAAAGCGTTTTGAATTTGGTCATCTGTTTTCAAGCCAAAAATTCGCAAAAGCGATGTAACCGGGATACGGCGCTTGCGGTCAATTTTTACATATAAAGCGCCTTCGTTGTCTGTTTCAAATTCTAGCCATGCGCCGCGGGAAGGCACAATTTTTGCGCCAAAAAACTTTTTGCCGCGCAGATAATACTCGGTAAAATACACGCCGAACGAACGGGCAAGCTGCGAAACAATTACACGTTCTACACCATTTATGACAAAAGTGCCGCGTTTTGTCATTATGGGAAAATCACCCAAAAATACTTCTTGTTCTTTTAGCTCGCCCGATTTTTTGTTTACCAAACGCAATCGCAAACGTAATGGCGCTTCATAAGTTAAGTTATGATCCCGCGCGTAATATTCATCGTGTTTTGGATCTTCCACCGCAAACTCAACAAATTCCAAAC
This sequence comes from bacterium, assembly GCA_005239605.1. Taxonomy (GTDB): domain Bacteria; phylum Patescibacteriota; class Minisyncoccia; order Ryanbacterales; family 2-02-FULL-48-12; genus 02-FULL-45-17b. The sequence continues at coordinate 6,790 of SBBS01000010.1, forward strand.
GCAAATCCCCGGAGTAGTCCTCCACCGGGAAAAAATCTTCAAAAAGCTCTTGTAATCCTTTACGCACCAACCACTGAAAAGCACCCACCTGCATATCCAGAAGATCGGGCAAGGGCATCAGCGGCTCTTTGTACCGCGAAAAATAGACCTTTTGCATTTTATTATAAGATTGCGGGTCGCTCATCCTTTTTAATAAGGATTGAGTCTGTTTAGAAGCAAAATCTCACAAAAAGCGACAAAAAGCCCTACCCCCGTTTACAGACAGGACTTCTTGGCTTTTTATTTTGCCGCTAGAGTATTCAAAAACCCACGTGGTTTAGTTTGTATGCAAACAGTACCACAGGATTCTCGCTTCCACAACATGCCACTCACGCATTATCCACAGGTTTAGAGATGCTAGCAGTTTTTTGCATAAGAGTCAAGGGGCGCTGG
>SBBS01000063.1 GCA_005239605.1 bacterium
CTAAAATTTATTAAGGGACAGGTCTATTGTTTCTCTACTGGACGCGTATTTGTGAATGGGCGGTCCTGTTTGAAAAACAGGCTTTTTTCTTTTACTATAGGCATATTATGAGTGAGGATTCAGAACAAAAAAAATCTGTTTCAGAACGAGAGGAGGAGATACTCAAATTTTGGCGGGATAACAACATTTTCCAAAGATCATTGGAGCTTCGAAAAGACGGCGAGCTGTTTACGTTTTATGACGGTCCGCCGTTTGCGACGGGCTTGCCGCATTACGGCCATATTCTTGCAAGCATTATAAAGGATGTGATTCCGCGTTACCAAACCATGCGCGGCAAATATGTGCCGCGCCGCTGGGGGTGGGATTGCCACGGCTTGCCGTTGGAAAACATCATAGAGCAGGAACTGGGGCTGGAACACAAAAAGGACATTGAGCGATATGGCATCGCAAAGTTCAATGCGGAAGCCGAGCGCGCGGTGCTTCGTTTTGCCGATGCGTGGAAGCAATTTATTCCGCGTATTGGCCGCTGGGTGGATATGGAAAATGATTACCGCACCATGGATTGGACCTACACGGAAAGTGTGTGGTGGGTGTTCAAAACGCTGTACGAAAAAGGGCTTATATATGAAGGATATAAATCCATGCACATCTGCCCGCGGTGCGAAACCACACTCGCGAATTTTGAAGTTTCCCAGGGTTACAAAGATATCACGGATATATCCGTTACCGTTAAATTTCCAATTTCCAGTTTCCAATTTCCGAATACTTATATTTTAGCTTGGACTACTACACCCTGGACGCTTCCAGGAAATGTTGCGCTTGCAGTGAATCCCGCGATCACGTATGTGAGAATTATGAATTATGAATTAGGAATTACGGGAGAACAGTATATTCTTGCAAAAGACAGATTTTCAGAGTTGGGAGGAACATATGAGATTGCCGGAGAATTTTTAGGAAGTGAACTTGTCGGCAAAAAATACAAACCGCTTTTTGATTATTATGCCAAAAATGAACAGTTGGAAAACCGCGAAAACGGGTGGAAAATTTACGCGGGCAATTTTGTAACAACCAACGAAGGAACCGGTGTTGTTCATATTGCTCCCGCGTTCGGGGAAGACGATATGCGGTTGGGAAAGGAGCATAATCTGCCGTTTATTCAGCATGTTTTCATGGACGGCACGTTCAAACCCGAAGTAATTGATTTTGCGGGGCTTCCGGTAAAACCGAAAGATGACCATCAAAAAACCGATATTGAAATTTTGAAACTGCTTGCCGCGCGCGGCGCGCTTTTTTCCAAACAAAAAATTACGCACTCGTATCCTTTTTGCTGGCGGTGCGAAACGCCGCTGTTGAATTATGCGGCGCCGTCCTGGTTCGTGAACGTGTCGGGCGTGCGCAAAGAATTACAAAAAACAAATCAGGAAATTTCATGGATGCCTTCGCATTTGAAAGACGGGCGTTTCGGGAAAGGATTGGAAACAGCGCCTGACTGGGCAATTTCGCGCGCGCGGTTTTGGGGAGCGCCGCTTCCGGTGTGGAAATGCAGCGCATGCGATGATATATTTATAGCCGGGTCTTTGGAAGATTTGGAAGCGCGCAGAACAAAAAAGTCGAACACGTTCATCATCATGCGCCACGGCGAGCGGGAAGACATTGCGCGCGAAAAAGACAATCCAAAGGAATATGGCTCAATTGTTATCAGTTCAAAACCTGATGCAAATATCCATATTTCAAAGCACGGAAAGGAGCAGGTGCGCATAGTGGCGGCGGAGCTTAAAAAAGAGGGCGGCGTGGATGTCATCTACGCGTCTGATTTTGTGCGCACGAAAGAGACCGCCGAAATTCTGAGCGAAGCGCTGGGAGGCGTGCCGATCGTACACGATGAGCGTCTGCGGGAATTAAACCACGGCCTTTTGTTTGAAGGGCGCACGGTGGCGGACTATTTTGCGTTTTTTATATCTCCCGAAGAACGTTTTACCAAAAAGCCGGAAGGAGGCGAAACATTGCGCGAGGTGCGGGAGCGTATGATGCGCGTTCTTCGGGAAATAGACGCAACTCACGAAGGAAAGCGGGTTTTGGTGGTAAGTCATGGCGATCCGTTGTGGATATTGGAAGGCGCGCTCAAGAATATGACGGAAAAGGAACTATTGGCATATCGAGAGACGAATTATATAAAACAAGGCGAGACGCGCCGCATAGAATTAAAAAACTATCCCTATGGCGAAGACGGGCGGCTTAATATGCACCGGCCGTATATTGACGACGTCGCGCTAAAGTGCGATTGCGGAGGCATTATGAAGCGAATTCCCGAGGTATTCGATTGCTGGTTTGAATCGGGTTCCATGCCCTACGGCCAGCATCATTATAGAGGAACGCCGCTTTCCGGATTTGATCCCGCCTCAAGCAGAGGATTTCCGGCGGATTTTATCGCGGAAGGTTTGGATCAAACGCGCGGGTGGTTTTATTCATTGCATGTGCTGGCGGCGAATCTTTTTGGCAAACCGGCTTATAAGCATGTGGTGGTTAATGGAATCATTCTTGCCGAAGACGGGCAGAAGATGTCCAAACGCTTGAAAAATTATCCGGATCCCATGGATGTCGTGGCGGCATACGGCGCGGACGCGCTGCGATTGTATATTTTGTCGTCTCCCGCGGTGTATGCGCAAGACTTGAATTTTTCGGAAAAAGGAGTTGGCGAGGTGTATAAAAAAGTGATACTGCGGCTGTTGAATGTTGTTTCGTTTTATGAGCAGTATCCCGGGTCTGAAAAACATATCGATATCCGTTTTGATGATTTACTGCATGTGCTTGATAAATTTATTCTGGTGGAATTAAAAAACACGAAAGAAACAATTGAGAAAGCGCTTGATGAATATCAGCTTTGGCGCGCAAGCCGCGCGTTTGCGGATTTTGTTGATATGCTTTCTACGGTGTATCTTCAATATTCCCGCGATCGCTTTAAGGAAGATAATCCGCGGCATCGCGAAGCGCGCGGCGTGTTGCGATATGTGCTTGCTGAAATTGCAAAAATAGCATCGCCTCTTGTTCCCTTTTTGGCGGAACGGATATATATAAGCGTAAAAGGAGAGAACGCAAAGGAGTCGGTGCATCTGGAGGATTGGCCGGCGGTTGGAGAAATGAGCAATCAATTTTGTTCTGATGCGGCGCATGCGGCGGAAATTCCAAAAATCGTGGAAGCGATTTTGGCGGAACGAAGCAGTGCGGGTATTCCGGCGCGCCAGCCCTTGCGGCTTGCCAAGGCCCTGCGTCTTCCCGAAAATGACGAGTGCCGCGCGGTTATTCGCCAGCGCGTCAATGTGGAGAGTTTGCGCGAGGATGCATCGCTTCCCGCCGACCGCCCCGCGTGGATTGATTCGGAAATAACGCCGGAGTTGCGCGAGAAAGGGATGGCGCGGGCGTTTACGCGCGGCGTGCAGGAAGCGCGCAAGCGCATGGGATTGAAACCGGAAGACCAGATTATACTTGGAATAAATGGCGAGAATGCAAGTATGAAAGATTTTTTTGAACGGCATCATGATGATATTTTGCGTATTGTTCACGCGAGCGCGCTTGTATTTATAGAGGAAGCTGGAGAACATCAAGTTGTGTTGGGAGAACAAGAAGCGTCTTTTTCCATAATTCTTGATTCATAATTTTTTAATGTCGTATCAACTGCATCAAACCGATGGAATCGTGTTAAGGCGCTGGCCGCGCGGGGAAGGAGACGCGGTTCTTCATTTGTATACAAAAGATTACGGCGGCATAATGCTTTTGGCAAAAGGAATACGGCTGGAAAAATCGAAATTGCGCGGGGCGGTTGATTTATTTTCTCAAGCAAATATCGGGTTTATAGCGGGCAAAGAAACATATCGTCTTACGCATGCCGAAGCGCGCGATGGGCACGCGCGTTTGCAGGGAGACCATGTGCGGTATCGCGCGGCCGGCTCTATTGCGGATTTGTTTTGCCGAACGGTGGCGGATGGTGAAGCGGATTTCAAGCTGTGGCAGCTTCTTGAAGAAACATTTTCATATTTGTTCGGAGACGCGTTTCAGGAAAAAACGGCGGCTTATTGTTTGCGCTCCTTTGAAATTAAATTTTTAAAACAGCTGGGATATCTGCCGGAAGCCATGCCGCATGTTGCCCGCGCAATGGAGACGGCGCCAACACATTCTTTTATCGGATCTCTTTCTTCCAAAGAAGCCGAAGAATTATCTCTGTTTTTACAGCCGCTTCTGCAATACGCGACAACCACCCGCATCCGCACAATAGACCTGTCCCTTAATAAATTTTAGAGTGAAATTTCAGAAATATGAGATGGGGCGCCGGTGAAAATTTTGAAGCGCCGGCAGGGCTCACGCAAGAAATTTTCACCAAGCCCCGGCCGGATTTCGGGAATTTTTAGCCGAAAATTTATTAAGGGACAGGTCTAATGTAACGGCGCCCGGGACGCTTACACGCGCGCAATAAATTTATGTGTTATAATGTACACGCATATGGCATCTTTGGAAGAACTTCAAAAACGTTTGTTTCGTAAAAAGGATACGTTTCAAGAACGCGAGCACGAGCCCACATTAAGTCCGGCGCCTATGACGGGGCCGCGTTCATGGGGAAGCGGGGAAAATCCCGAATTGGAACGGCGCATACAAAAACAGCGCCAGCGCCGTCTTATAAGGTTTGCGTTTTTTGCGACGTTGGGGTTCGGAATGCTTGCATTGGCGGGGGCCGCCGTGTTTTTTGTTTTTTTACGGGAGCGCGCGAGCGTAACGAAAGAAAACATTTTTTTATTGATTGAAGGTCCCTCTAAAATTACGGTGGGAGAGGAAGTCGTGTTTGATGTGCGATTTCGGAATAACAACAATATTCCGCTTGAAAGCGTTGATATTATTTTTGAATACCCGGAAGGCGCGCGGCCGGTTATTGGCGAGCCGCCTCGATCAGGACCGTTTCGCGAACGCGTATCTATTGGGCGTTTACTGCCAAATGAAGAACACCATGAATCATTTCGCGCGTATTTGTTTGGAAAAGAGGGAGACACGCTTACCGCGCGTTCTACATTGGAATATCGTCCCCAGGATTCCAGCGCGCGGTTTGGAAAGGATATTTCCTTTGCCGTGGAGGTGGCGCGTTCGCCCGTGGGAGTGGCTGTCGTTATGCCGCGCGACGCGACGGCGGGGCAAGAAATTGAAATAGCGGTTGATTATGTTTCTACCTCCGAGTCTCTTCTTGCCGATGTTTCGCTTGATGTTCTCTATCCTTCCGGGTTTATTTTTCTTTCAGCCGAACCTCCTCCTTCAAAGGACTATAATCTCTGGCGTTTGGGGAATGTGCCGCCCGGCGGCGAAGGACATATCCGAATCCGCGGGACTATTGCGGGAGACGCTGCGGAGTCAAAATTTTTTACCGCGCGAATCGGCATTTTGGATGAAAAA
>SBBS01000019.1 GCA_005239605.1 bacterium
AATTTTGAAGCGCCAGCAGGGCTCACGCAAGAAATTTTCACCAAGCACCGGCCAGATTTCGGGAATTTTTAGCCGAAAATTTATTAAGGGACAGGTCTAAACAAGAGATTCGGACGGTATCTGTCTGTGTCTTATTTCTAACGGGATGAAATATCGTTTTACATTATTGCATAGTTTATATCACTGGACCCTCAAATGGGCTTCGCATCCGCATGCTTCTCGGATGCTTTTCTTCATTTCCTTCATTGAGAGTTCCATTTTCCTTATTCCGCCGGATGCGCTTATGATTCCCATGATAATTGCGGAACCGAAGAAATGGTTTCGATTTGCCCTTATTACCACAACTGCTTCGGTGCTTGGCGGTATAGCCGGATATTATATTGGTTATTGGTTATGGGAAACCATAGGGAAAGCAGTAATTGCGTTTTACGGTCTTGGCGATGCCATGGCGGCGGTGCGGATAAGATATGAGGCAAACGCGTTTGCTGCCATTTTTACCGCCGCTCTCACGCCTATTCCTTATAAAGTGTTTACTATTTCTGCGGGCCTTTTTCATATTTCGCTTGCTACGCTTGTTTTTGCTTCCATCGCGGGGCGCGGATTGCGGTTTTTTGCGGTGGCGTGGCTGGTGGGCAGGTTTGGGGAGCCTATCAAAGAACTTATTGAAAAATATTTTGACATTCTCACGGTGATCGCCGCCGCGCTTTTAGTCGGCGGGTTTATTGTGCTACGGTGGCTTACATGATACGCAATACCAAACGACAACTTATTGTTGCAAATTGGAAGTGTAATCCTTCTGCGTTGCGGGAAGCAGAGCGTTTGTTTGCGGTGATAAAAAAAGCCGCGCCGCGTTATAAAAATGTTGATGTGATTATTTGCCCCCCATCCGTTTTTTTGTTCTCTTTCTCCATCAAGGGCAAATCAAGTTTTAAGCTAGGTATCCAAGATATATTTTGGGAGGATACCGGCGCGTATACCGGCGCTATCGGGCCGCGCATGGCGCGCAGTGTGGGGGCGTCGTACGCGATAATTGGGCATTCAGAGCGGAGAGAACGTCTGGGGGAAACAAATGAAATGACGCAAGCAAAAATGGAAGCGGCGCTTGCGGCGGGACTTCGCGCGATTCTTTGCGTGGGAGAAAAAAGCCGCGAAGGAGACGCGGCGGAATATGCCGCATTTGTGAAAGAAGAAGTGCAAATTGGCCTTCGGGGCATTACCAAGCAAGCTCTCAAAAACGTTATAATTGCATACGAGCCGATTTGGGCGGTAGGTTCCGATGAGGCGGATGTTCCCGAACGCACGCTCGAGATGGCGCTTTATATTAGAAAAATAATTGCAGACATGTATGATCGCTCAATTGCCCAAGCGTTTCCGGTGTTGTACGGAGGGTCGGCTAATGCCGCAAACGCGCGCGCGTTTTTACGCGATGGAGGGGTGGATGGGCTCTTGCTGGGACGTGCCAGTTTGAACGCAAAAGAGTTTGGGAAAATTGTGGAGATAGCAAGCGAGTTATAAAACATAGTATTATGCTTTCAAAAAATCTTCCCGTCTTTAATGATTTTGCAAACATTGCGGGCAAGCGTATCATAGTCCGCGTTGATTTTAATGTTCCGGTGGAAGAGGAAGGGGGGGTGATCACGGACGATCATCGTCTCACAAGAACAGCGCCATTTTTAAAGCGTCTTTCCGAAGCGGGCGCTCGGCTGGTTTTGTTAAGCCATCTTACGGAAAAAAAGACGCATCGCAGTTTTAAGCCTTTGTTGGATACGCTGCGACTGAAAACTGATTTTCCCCTGGAACTCGCATATTCCATAAAAGACGCGCGAAACAGCGCTTCTCCGGCGGTATTATTGGAGAATTTGCGGGTATTCAGGGGCGAGGAAGCAAATACGCCCGCGTTTGCAGAAGAACTTGCGTCTCTGGGAGACATATTTATAAACGAAGGTTTTTCGCAATCACATCGGCCCTATGCGAGTATTGTGGGGTTACCGCAATTTCTGCCATCGTTTGTGGGGCCGCTTTTTTATGAAGAAGTTACCAAGTTAAGCGAGGTTTTTGAACCGGAACATCCATTTATGCTGATTCTCGGCGGCGTGAAGTTTACAACCAAAGTGGGTGTGCTTGAACATTTTATGACGTCTGCCGATGTTGTTTTTGTTTGCGGGGCGTTAGCGAACACTTTTTTAGCGGCCCAAGGCAATGAAGTAGGCATATCTCCGGTAGAAAAGGACGCTATAGCGCGTGTACAAGATATGTTTCTGGGGCGCAAAAACTTGTTATTGCCGGAAGATGTTCAGGTGGAAGGAACCGGGGCGCGGCGCGTAGGGGAAATTCAAGCAGAAGATTTTATCTATGATGCAGGACCGAAAACCATGGTATCGCTTGCGGAAAAAATTCGCGATATGCGCATGATCCTTTGGAATGGGCCTTTGGGGCTTGTTGAAAAAGGGTACAGTCAGGGGACAATTGATCTGATTGCCATTTTGGCAAATTGTTCCGCGAAAGTTATTATCGGCGGAGGAGATACCATTGGATTTATTCGCAAACAAAAAATTGAAAAAGACTTTTACTATCTATCTACTGGCGGAGGCGCTATGCTGGAGTTTTTAGCAAAAGGCGCTCTTCCGGGAATTGATGCGATATTTGCTTCAAGGAAAGGGGCGCAATAGTTTATCATAAGCTATATCGTCGCGGCTCGCCTGCCTTTCGGCGGGTTTTTCTTTACGCCGGACTATGATACAGTGTGTGCATGAAAAATTACGCAAAACTTGGCAATAAAAAGGGACGCATAGCTTATCGTACGCCATCCAGTTTTAGGTATCGGGCAAGCATTCAGGCGAGGAAAACAAAAAACCGATTTACCCTCCCACCCAGAAAGCTACAGCCGTAAGGCTATAGATGAATGGATACCAGCGCGAAGCGAAAAGAGAGGATGCTACATCCGTGAGAGTATGAAGGGTTTACAAAAAACAATGGAAACCATCAAAATAACATTTGTAAAAAAAGAACAAGTGACGCGCGGCGCATATGTGCAAGTTGCGCTCGTTCCGAAACAAAAAGAGATTGAGTTGGTGCGGCTTGCCGACGGCGGGCGAGTTCTTGAGGTTGGCGTTGAAAAGCCGGAAACAATAACACGGCGCGCGCTTATTCTTTTGGCGCGAAAAATTGTTGCGGCCGCAAAAACACATAGGGCAAATAAACTTGTTCTTAATTTTGCGCGCTTTTCATTTCCGGTTCTTACACTTGCGGCCGATGACATGGCGGAACTTCTTGCCATGAATTTTGAAATGGCAAATTTTGAATACGTCAAGCACAAAACACCGCCGAGCGAAGGATGGAATTTTGTGCGCGAGATTATGATTACAGGTGCGGGAGCGGACGCGCAACGGGGGTTTTTGCGCGGACAGATAATTGGCAGAGAGGTAAACGCGTGCCGAGCGTTAGCAAATGCGCCGGCGGGCGTCATGACACCGCGCCTTCTTGCGGCCGAAGCAAAAAAGGCAACGCGGGGTACGCGCGCGCATGTTTCGGTGCTGGGTAGAAAAGAACTGGAACGGCTGAAGATGGGCGGGGTGCTTGGCGTATCGCGCGGGTCTGCAGAAGAGCCCCAGTTTATCATTTTGGAATACAAACCAACCGCGCATAGAGATGAGAAGCCGATTATATTTGTTGGCAAGGGTGTCACGTTTGACTCGGGCGGCATCAATTTAAAACCAAGCGATGGCATCTATGAGATGCATATGGACATGTCGGGAGGAGCTGCTGTTATCCACAGTGTGGCGCTTGCGGCAAAACTTGGCGTCAAAAAGAATGTTATTGGGCTTGTGCCCGCGGTTGAAAATATGCCGTCTGGTTCCAGTTACCGCCCGGGAGATGTGCTTACGTCCCTTTCAGGGCGTACTATAGAAGTGTTAAACACGGATGCGGAAGGCCGCATTATTCTTGCGGACGCCATTACCTATGCCAAGCGCTATAACCCCCGCGCGGTGGTGGATGTTGCCACGCTTACGGGAGCGGCGATGGCCGCGCTCGGTCAGCGGTGTTCGGGTTTGTTTGCGAATGACAAGAAATTTTCTGACATGATATGCAAAGTAGGCGAGGAATCAGGGGATTATGTCTGGCCGCTTCCGCTCTGGGACGAGTATGAAGAAGAAATCAAAGGAACATTCGGCGATGTCGCGAATATCGGGAAAACAAGATACGGCGGCGCTATCACCGCGGCCATATTTTTACATCAGTTTGCAAAAGATCTTTCCTGCCCCTGGGCGCATATAGACATAGCGCCCCGCATGACTGCCGTTGAAGGCGAGCATCTTGCCAAGGGAGCGGCAGGTGCGCCCGTGCGGCTGCTTATTAAATTATTAGAAGATGGAATTTAGCAGAAAAAAGGGATTTGGCCTTATCAGCTTGCTTATCAGCATCGCGATTATCGCGGCGCTCGGAGCGCTGTTTTTCCGCAATGGAAAATTTGGTATAATATATAAACAGCGTACGGCGCCAGAAGACGCAAAAAATGCGCTTGAGGAAGCGGAACAATTGAAACAAGCGCTTGAAAACAAGAATTCATTATTGGATATGAAAAGCAATTCTATGAATATTTCAAGTCCGGCGTTTGAAAACGCAATGCCAATTCCGGCGGAGTTTACTTGCGACGGCGAGAATAAAAATCCTTTGCTTGTCATAAGCGATACGCATCCTGATACTAAAAGTCTTGTATTGATTATGGACGATCCGGACGCGCCCGGAAATACCTGGGTGCATTGGACGGTATGGAATATCAGCCCTGACACGCGTGAAATAGCGGCTGATTCCGTGCCGGAAGGCGCGCTTCAAGGAAAAACGAGTTTTGGAAAATCCGGCTACGGCGGTCCGTGTCCGCACAAAGGCCGGCACCGCTATTTTTTCAAGCTCTATGCGTTAGATACCGTTTTGAACATTCCGCTTACATCCGAAACGGCCGATATTGAGCGCGCCATGGAAGGGCATATTATTGCGGATGCAAAACTGATGGGAACATATTCCAGAGATTAGACCTGTCCATTAATAAATTTTAGAGTGAAATTTCAGAAATATGAGATGGGGCGCCGGTGAAAATTTTGAAGCGCTAGCAGGGCTGACGCAAGAAATTTTCACCAAGCC
>SBBS01000053.1 GCA_005239605.1 bacterium
ATACAGTTGAATAACTGTTTCCATAATGGCGTGCTACGCTGGTAATACCATAAGTGTACGCCATTTATGGTATTAAGGGGAGTTTCGTAATTCACAGAAACTTTTATATTTTGCCCCCATGCATGCGTACCGCCGGCATACTACACCCCGTATAAAAAACTACTCTGGTTGTTCCAGAGTATCATTTTTTTGCCGTGGTTTCGAGATGTTTGTTGCTTTTGAGACATCGGGTGCATATTTTGACGCGTTTTCCCGCTTGCCTCGCCCCTGATTTATCAGGGCGGGTTGGCAACGTTGCCCACTGCAGATTGGGATAATGCCGTTTCCATTGGACGGGGTTATAGTGCGCGCGCAAAAGCGAGCGCTCGCCGCCCATTCGAGATGTTTTATTGCAAGTGGGACATACTTTTGCCATGCGAGTTTTATAGCAGATTTTTATTGTGAGCGCAACAGTGGTATAAAGGAAGAATGGATCAATCTATTGTAAGTTTTATTTTCCAAATAGCAATTCTTGTAATGTCGGTTGTAATTCATGAGATTTCCCACGGTTTTATGGCATACGCGCTGGGAGATTCTACGGCAAAATATGCCGGGCGGCTTACCCTAAACCCCATTCCGCATATTGATCCTTTTGGGTCCGTTATTCTTCCGTTTGCGCTTTCTTTGCTTCCCGGCGGAATCGTTTTTGGCTGGGCAAAGCCGGTCCCGTATAATCCCTACAACCTTCGCAACCAAAAATGGGGGCCGGCGCTTGTGGCCGGGGTAGGGCCTTTTGCAAATCTTTTTATCGCGCTTATCTTCGGGCTTATTATCAGGTTTGGGGAACTTTTGCCATTTGCGATTCCTTCTGCTTTTTTTGAGATAGCAATGCTTGTTGTTCTTTTGAATATCGCGCTTGCGGTGTTCAATCTTGTTCCTATTCCGCCGCTTGATGGTTCGCGTGTTTTGCTTACGTTTTTGCCGTACCACATGGATCGCATCCGGCAGTTTTTGGAGCAGTATGGTTTTATTCTGCTTTTGATTTTTATTTTCTTTTTCTTTAATCTGCTTTTTCCGGTAATTAATGTTTTGTTCCGATTGTTCACGGGAGTGAGTTTTTAATCTTGACACTTTTTTATTTTACCTATACCCTAAACCCTATTCCCTAAAACCTGCTTGCATGCCTACTATCAATCAGTTAGTCCGCAAGGCGCGTAAGCGCGTTCTTGCCAAAGCAAAAGCGCCGGCTCTTCGGCGCGGTTTAAACACGGTCGGGAATCGGACAGAGTTCTATCCGTCGCCGTTTAAGCGGGGGGTTTGCGTGGCGGTGCGCACTACCACGCCCAAAAAACCGAACTCCGCGCTCCGGAAAATTGCCCGCGTGCGTTTGACCAACGGCATGGAGGTTACAGCGTACATTCCGGGAGAGGGACATAATTTACAGGAACACTCCGTGGTTGTTATCCGCGGCGGGCGCGTAAAGGATTTGCCCGGCGTGCGGTACCACATTGTGCGCGGCAAGCTGGATACCACTGGCGTGGAGGCGCGCCGGCAGGGACGGAGCAAATATGGAACGAAAAAACCGAAATAGCGCAAAATGTAAAGTGCAAAGTATAAAATTCTTGAAAGAAATATTTTTATTAAGTAAAAACATTTCCTCATTAATTTTGTGTTTTGAACTTTGAATTTTGAATTTAAAAATGAGAGGCACATCTAGGTTATGAGAAGGAAACGCAATATTAAACGAACAATCAAAAGTGACTATAAATGGGAATCCCCGCGGGTTGCCAAGTTTATCAACGTGGTTATGTACGACGGGAAAAAGTCTGTGGCGGAACGCGTTGTATACAATGCGCTTGAATTGGTCGGCAAGAAGGCAAGCGTGGAAAATCCGGTAACCGTGTTTGATCTTGCGCTGGATAATATCGCGCCCGCGGTGGAAGTGCGTTCCCGCCGTGTGGGAGGCGCCAACTACCAGGTGCCGGTGGAAGTGCGCGGTCCGCGCAAGATGGCGCTTACTATGCGCTGGCTGATTCAAGCGGCGCGGAACCGCAAGGGCGGTTCCATGGCCGAACGTCTGGCCGAGGAGTTGATTGCCGCGACAAAAAATGAAGGCGCCGCGATCAAAAAGAAATTAGACACGCATCGTATGGCCGAAGCGAATAAGGCGTTCGCGCATTTTTCGTGGTAGAAAAACAGGTGTAAGTGGTAAGGTGTAAGGTGTAAGATTGTTCGCGTTTTCCTTAAACCTCACACCTTAAACCTTATACCTGAATGAGACAATATCCTCTTGAACAAACCAGAGACTTCGGGATCATAGCCCACATTGACGCCGGTAAAACCACCGTTTCCGAGCGTGTTTTGTTTTACACGGGCGTTTCGCATAAAATCGGCGAAGTGCATGAAGGGGAAGCCATCATGGATTGGATGGAACAGGAACAGGAACGCGGCATCACCATTACCGCCGCCGCCACCACCTGTTTTTGGAAACGCACTTATGCGCCGAACGCGGGAGAATTTCGTTTTAATATCATAGATACGCCGGGGCATGTGGATTTTACCGCCGAAGTGGAACGTTCGTTGCGCGTTCTTGACGGAGGAGTTGTGGTTTTTGACGGGGTTGCGGGCGTGGAGCCGCAGTCGGAAACCGTATGGCGCCAGGCGGATAAATACAAAGTGCCGCGCATTTGTTTTATTAATAAACTTGACCGCATGGGCGCGAGTTTCGAAAAAAGTTTTGATTCTATTTTACAGCGGCTTACACCCAACGCGGTTGCCCTAACCATACCCATCGGTCTTGAATCTGATTTTGCGGGTATTATTGATTTGGTGCGCATGAAGACAATTATGTTTGAAGGAGAACGGGGGGAGAAGGTAGTGGAGAGCGATATTGCGCAAGATCGGAGGGAAGAAGCGGAGAAATGGCGGGCGGTATTGCTTGAAAAAGTTGCCGAAACGGATGATGCGCTTACCGAAAAATTTCTGGAAGGAGGAGAAATTTCCGAAGAGGAACTGCGCGCGGCTTTGCGCAACGCCACTCTCGCGTATCGACTCATACCTGTTTTTTGCGGTTCTGCGCTCAAGAACAAAGGAGTGCAAGTTCTGCTTGATGGCGTGATTGATTATTTGCCAGCTCCCACGGATGTGCCTGCGGTAAAAGGGCACCACCCAAAGACCGATGAGGAAATTGTGCGGGAGGCAAAGGACGAGGCGCCATTCTCCGCACTCGCGTTCAAATTGCAAACTGATCCGTATGTGGGCCAGCTTACTTATTTTCGCGTGTATTCAGGCATGTTGCTAGCTGGTTCCTATGTATTAAACGCGACCAAAGGAGACAAAGAACGCGTGGGGCGCATTTTACGCATGCACGCGAACAACCGCGAGGAAGTAAAAGAGATATTCGCGGGCGAGATTGGCGCTTTGGTAGGCATGAAAAATACATTTACCGGAGACACGCTTTGTGATCCCGAGCATCCCATTATTTTGGAGAAAATTACGTTTCCGGAGCCGGTGGTTGCCATGCGCATTGAACCAAAAACCAAGGCCGACCAGGAAAAAATGGGACTTGCGCTGAAACGGTTATCGGAAGAGGATCCCACGTTTCGCATTAAATCCGATCCCGAAACTTTGGAAATCATCATTGCGGGAATGGGTGAACTGCATCTGGAAATTTTGGTAGACCGCATGAAGCGCGAGTTTAAGGTGGAGGCAAACGTGGGGCGGCCGCAGGTGGCATACAAAGAAACAATAAAAAAGATGGCCGAAGCGGAAGGAAAATATATTCGCCAATCGGGCGGGCGCGGGCAGTATGGCCATGTGTGGCTCAAAATTGAGCCGCTGGAACGGGGCGCGGGTCTTCAATTTGAAGACAAAATTAAAGGAGGCGTAATACCGCGCGAATATATTCCGGCCGTTGAAAAAGGCGTGCGCGAGGCGGCTGATAAGGGTGTGTATGCGGGGTTCCCGCTTATTGATGTGAAAGTTACGCTGTATGACGGCTCGTATCACGAAGTGGATTCTTCCGAAGCCGCGTTTAAGATTGCGGGTTCCATGGCGTTGCAGGAAGCGGCAAAACGCGCCATGCCTATTCTTCTGGAGCCGATTATGCGCGTAGAGGTGTTGACGCCTGAAAAGTTCATGGGGGATGTTACGGGAGACCTTAATTCAAAACGCGGGCGCATTGAAGAGATGAGCGATCGTATGAACATCAAAGTTATCAGCGCAAAAGTGCCGCTTGCCGAAATGTTCGGATATGTTACCAATCTTCGTTCCATGTCCGAAGGGCGGGCAAGCTACACGATGGAGTTTTTCAATTACGAAGAAATGCCCCAGCACGCGGCAGCGCAGATTGTGGAAGGGAGAAAATGACATACTCCCTCCAGCAAAAATTTTCCTTCTGCCCTGGGAATATCTCTGATATTTCCCGAGGAAATAAGTTTTTCATTGTGTGTCACGACACACCTCCTCTTGTGGATTTTGTTTATTCCTAGCACACAGGCGGCGGCTTGTCAACGGTTTCAATGTTTCGTATTCTATAATAATGTTTGCGAAACTCGGCGATTATCTGGAAGATCATAATATACAGCGTCCCACGCGGTATGTTTCCGCGAGCGGGGATGAATTTGTGGTGCTTCCCGCAAAAGAGTATACGCTTCTTACCGGCATTGACATTAAGGACTTGCCAACAATGGAAACGTTTGATACTGTTTCAGATATGCCCGTGTTGCAGGAGGAGGAAAAGAACGAAGATCAAGAAACAAGTTCGGCTTCCGCTCTTGCAAGTATTCTATTAGAGGACGAAATCGGCGTTGATCGGCTTCCGCTTTGATCATGAAGCTTGAATTATGAAACTGGGGTTGACGGCATTCGTAACCCTGTGGTAAGGTATAAAAACACTTATTATTATAAAGTATAATTTTTTTAGACTATGGCAGTAGAAAAATTTGAACGAACAAAGCCCCATGTAAACGTCGGCACCATCGGCCATGTGGACCATGGAAAAACCACCCTTACGGCGGCTATTCTCCATTCCTTGAACTTGGCAGGGATGAAAGTACGCCTTGAGAAGGTTGATGATATTGATAAAGCGCCCGAAGAACGGAAGCGCGGCATTACTATTGCGCTTCATCACTCGGAATATGAGTCTGAAAAGCGTCACTACGCGCACATTGATGCGCCCGGACACGCCGATTATATCAAAAACATGATTACGGGCGCCGCCCAAATGGATGGCGCTATATTGGTTGTGTCTGCGGTGGACGGTCCTATGCCGCAAACACGCGAGCACATTCTTCTTGCGCGTCAGGTTGGCGTGCCTGCCGTGGTAGTGTTTCTCAATAAAGTTGATATGGTTTCCGATCCCGAGCTTATTGATTTAGTGGAAGCGGAAGTTCGTGAACTTCTTTCCAAATATGAGTTTCCCGGGGATACTACCCCGATTATACGCGGGTCTGCCTTAAAGGCGCTGGAAGCAAGTTCCGCGGATAATGAAAACGTAAAGAAAGTTGTTGAACTTATCAAAACACTGGATGAATACATTCCGGAGCCGGTTCGTGAAAAAGACAAACCATTTCTTATGCCGGTGGAAGACGTATTTTCCATTGAAGGCCGCGGCACGGTTATAACCGGCCGTATTGAGCGTGGATTGGTAAAAGTAAACGAGGAAGTTGAAATCGTAGGCCTTCGCGACACGCAAAAAACTGTTGTTACGGGCATTGAAATGTTTAACAAATCCCTGGACGAAGGAATCGCGGGTGATAACGCGGGGTTGCTTCTTCGCGGATTAAAAAAGGAAGATGTGGAACGCGGACAAGTTGTTGCAAAACCGGGCTCTATTACGCCGCACACGGAGTTTTCAGCGGAAGTATATATTTTGACAAAAGAAGAAGGAGGCCGCCACACGCCGTTTTTCAGCGGGTACAAGCCGCAGTTTTATATTCGCACCACAGACGTAACCGGAGACGTAACGCTTCCGCAAGGAACAGAGATGGTTATGCCCGGAGATACGATTACATTTCAGGTAAAACTGATTTCTCCGATTGCGTTAGAAGAACGCCAACGGTTTGCCATTCGGGAAGGCGGACATACCGTCGGCGCAGGCATTATCACTAAGATCATTCAGTAACCATGCAAAAGATTCGGGTACGACTTAAGGCGTTTGACTATCG
>SBBS01000025.1 GCA_005239605.1 bacterium
CGAACTCAAAACCCTTCTTGAAAACAAAGCGGTTCCACCGCCAAACGGCGGAGAAACCGCAGAACCGGATGCCAACTTGGAAACCGGACGTCCGAATGAAGAAGAGTCAGACACAGAACCCCCCGTCATAGAACTCCTCGGCAACAATCCCGCCGAAGTTTCGCTCAACTCCCAATTCCAGGACCCGGGCGTTACCGCGCACGACAACGCAACCGAAGACTTTTACATTGTGGTAGAGACAGAAGGATCTAATATAGATACTTCCACTCCCGGAGAATATGTTATCACCTATACCGCCACCGACCTTGCGGGGAATTCAACTGCGGCGGAGCGGATAGTGAACGTTATTGACCCGTATGCGCTTCCTGATACTGACGGTGAGGAGACGTTACCTGCCGCCGAATAATCACAAAAAAGAAAGTCAGGAGGGTAAACCTGTGGAAATACTGTGGATTAGTTGAAGATTGTTTTACAAAATAATTAAAAAATGGCTTATTATAAGCCATTTTTTTGTTTTGCGCAGGTTTCATGGTGTATTTATTTGGCGTTTCATGTAATATAGTGGTATGGTTGTATATGAAAGTGGGGATAAGTGGGAAATTTAAAAATCATGTTTTTAGGAGAGTATCGCCACAGCATTGACACAAAAAAACGGCTTTCCGTGCCGTCGAAGTTTCGGCGCGAGTTAGGAGGAAGTATTGTGCTTACGCGCGGATTGGATTTATCGCTGTTTCTGTATCCGCGCGAAGAGTGGGAACGGATCGCTCAAAAATTGAGCGCATTGCCGGCAGGCCAAGCTGCCACGCGGGGATTTGTCCGTCTGATGCTTGCAGGCGCGGAAGAAATTGCGCTTGATGTGTTGGGACGAATACTTATTCCGGAACATTTACGGACATACGCGCGGCTTCGCCAACAAGTCATTGTTACCGGCGTATACAACCGGCTTGAAATCTGGGATGAACAGCTATGGAACGGCTACAAGAAAAAAGTGGAAAAAGATGCGGATATGCTTGCGGAAAAATTGGGAGAAATTGGAGCGTTTTGAAAAAAATTAAAGTAGGACTTACGCGTTTCATGAATACAGATGCAATATAGTGACTTACGATGTCCACAATTTAAGGACATCGTAAGTCACTATATGCGACTGATTAATAGACATGGAATCTATTCTGCATAAACCGGTTTTATTGAATGAAGTTCTGAAATATCTGAATCCGCAACCCGGTGGCGTGTTTATTGATGCAGCCATAAACGGCGGCGGACATGCGTCTGCCATTGCCGAGCGAATCGGCAAAGAGGGAAGGCTTTTGGGGATTGATCGCGATAGTGAAATTATTGAAAAATTGGAAGTTTCAAGCTTCAAGTTTCAAGCTTCAAGTTTCAAGCTGGTCTGCGATACTTTTGCCCATATAAAAGAAATTGCCGAAGCAAGCGGTTTTGCAGATGTAGATGGAATTTTATTTGATCTTGGGTTTAGTTCTTTTCATATAGAATCATCCGGCAGGGGATTTTCATTCCTTCGCGATGAGCCGCTTGACATGCGTTACAACACGGAATCAGGAATATCCGCACGGGACATCATCAATAGGTGGCCGGAAGAAAAACTGCGCAATATATTGTTTACATTAGGGGAAGAGCGTTATGCGCGCCGCATTGCGCGGCGTATTGCAGAGCAACGAGAACGCCACCCCATAGAAACAACCGCGGAACTTGTGGAAATTATACGCAATGCCGTGCCGGGATTGTATCAAAGAGGACGGATTCATTTTGCAACACGGACATTTCAGGCATTACGCATGCGCGTAAATGATGAATTGGAACATGTTGCAAAAGGAATTGCGGGAGCGATTTCTTTGTTGGCAACAGGCGGACGCATTGCGGTCATTTCATTTCATTCGGGAGAAGACCGCGTAGTAAAAGAATTATTTAGACAAGAGGAACGAAACGGTGCGGTGCGCCGCATCACGAAAAAACCCCTATGCGCCGGCGCCGGGGAATGCAAAGAAAATCCGCGCGCAAGGTCCGCAAAACTGCGGGTAGCGGAACGAATAACATAATACATATGAATATTCAAAAAAAGACTTGTCAAAAAATGATTTTCTTCGCGTTTTGTTTTGTGGCGCTTGGAGCCCTGTATATTTATGGTATAAATAAAACCGCCGTTCGCGCGTTTGGCAAATCTGTTGATAACAAGCGTATTACGGAAATGGAAGAAGAAGTGCGGGCATTGGAAACAGAACGCGCGCACTTGGCAATCGGTTCGTGGTTAGAGACGCGAGCTCAGCGGTATGAATTAGTCGCGGCGGGAAAAGTGCATGTTCTTTCTCGCGATGTAGCCATAGTCCGCGCGGAATAACACGTTATTATGAATCGGCTCACGGTTTTGGGAGGTCTTATAATTGGCGTGGCGGGGGCGGTTCTTGTGCGCCTCTTTTTTCTTCAAATTTCACACGCGGATGTATATAGCGAAACAGCGGCAAAACAACATGCGATAGCTCTTTCAACGCTTCCCAAAAGAGGCAATATTTTTTTCTCGGATAAGCAAGGCGCATTGGTGCCAGCCGCTGTCACTAAACGCGCGTATATGCTTGCGGGTAATCCGCAAAAAATTACCGACTCAGCGGAAACTTATGAAAAGGTGGTCCGCATTGTGAACTTGGATAAAGAAGAATTTTTTTTGCGCGCGGAGGCAACAAGCACATATGCTGTATTTCTGAAAGATATTTCCAAAGAGAAAGCGGAGGAATTAACACGTTTGCAAATTCCCGGCGTATGGATTGCGGTGGAAGAAGGCCGCATGTATCCGGAAGGATTAGTCGCAAGCCATGCGCTTGGATTTGTCGGGTATGCGGATAATGAACGTGTTGGAAGATACGGAGTTGAGCAGCAATATGAAAAAACGCTCGCCGGTTCCCCTGGAAATTCCGCCGGCACAGAATCAAAAAGCGGTTTTCTGTTTTCGTTTGCAAAAAAATTGCCGGCAGAAAAAAAAGACGGCGCCGATGTTGTATTGACCATAGATCCGCATATACAATCCATTTCTCATCAAATTACCGCAGAGCTCATGAAACAATGGGACGCGGCTTCCGCCGGCATTCTGGTTATTCATCCGCAAACGGGAGCTATTCTTGCCATGGAAAGCCTGCCAAGTTTTGATCCAAATTCTTATAACACGGTAAAAGATTATGATGCATTTTTGAATCCCTTTACGCAAAAAGTTTTTGAAATGGGTTCCATCATAAAACCCTTAACAATGGCGGCGGGACTTGATGCATACGCCGTTTCAGAAAATTCAACGTATTACGATGCTGGCTTTGTGCAAATACAAGATGCCGAGATAAAAAATTATGATGGCAAAGGACGCGGAACGCAAAGCATGTACGACATATTGGATCAATCATTGAATACGGGAGCCGTTTTTATTATGCAGCAGCTTGGCATGCGCCAGTTTCGGGATTATATGGAACGGTTTGGCTTGGGGGATGCCACCGGGGTTGATCTGCCGCAAGAAATATCCGGAAACATGCGCAATTTGGAAATTGGAAGAGACGTGGAATATGCGACGGCTTCATTCGGCCAAGGCATTGCCGTAACCCCTCTGGCGCTTGCGACCGCGCTTTCGGCAATAGCAAACGGAGGCGAATTGGTTCAACCTTACGTGGTGGATCGTATTATGGAAGGAAACGCGATAATTTCTAAAACAACTCCCTCAACGCGCCGGCGCGTGCTGCGGCAAGAAACAACAGAAATAGTTTCGCGGATGCTTTCAAAAGTGGTTGATAATACGCTGGCAGGCGGTTTGGCGGCCATACCCGGGTATTACGTTGCCGCAAAAACCGGAACCGCGCAAATTGCGAATGCCGACGGTTCCGGTTACTCCGATTATTATTTGCATACGTTTTTCGGATACGCGCCCGCTTTTGATCCGCAATTTTTAATATTGCTGTTTCTTGAAAAACCGGTCGGCGCGCGCTATGCTTCTCAAACGCTTTCAGAACCATTCCGCAAGCTGTCGGAATTTATCATCCATTATTATGGGATACTGCCGGATAGGTGAAAATCATAAAGCATAAGACCTGTATAAAATGAATACTTTTTTCAAAAAAATAGTGTTGGCGCTTCTTGCATGGGAAGCGCGCGCGGCGCTTGCAAAATTCCAGCCAAAGATTGTCGCGGTAACCGGAAGCGTGGGCAAATCCAGCACAAAAGAAGCAATTGCGGTTGTGCTTGGTGCAAAGTATCGCGTGCATAAGAGCCCCAAAAGCTACAACAGCGGTTTTGGCGTTCCTCTTACGATTTTAAGGCTTCCCACCGCATGGCATTCTCCCGTAGGATGGGGACTAACGCTGATGAAAGGATTTTTAGCGCGCTTTCAAAAAGAATATCCTGAGATATTGGTGCTGGAAACAGGGGTGGATCGTCCGGGCGATATGGATGCCGTTCTTTCCATCATAGAACCGCAGGTGAGCGTGATAACGGCGATTGGAGAAATTCCCGTGCATGTGGAGTTTTTTTCCGGCCCGAAAGAACTCGCGATTGAAAAAGGAAAACTCGCGCGAGGAACAGCGGCTGCGGGGTTAGTGCTCTTAAACGCGGACGATGACGCGGTATACGATATGCGGAACGAAGCTCGCGGAAAAGTAGTTACCTTTGGCTTTGGGAAAGGCGCCGACATCCGCTCGTCTCAATATACGCTTTACACGAAAAAAAATGATTCTAGCATAGAAGTCCCTGTGGGCATCCGCTGCAAAATAGATTATCAAGGATCCACGGTGCCTTTGCATATAAAGAATGCTTTAGGAAAACAGCAATTATATATGGCGACGGCGGCCATCGGGGTTGGGGGTTATTTTGGCATCAATGCATTGTCCGCCGCCGAAGCGCTTGAGGAAGGATATCGGCCGCTTGCAGGCCGCTTGCGTATTTTGGAAGGAATAAAAAATTCCGTCATTTTGGACGATTCGTATAATGCTTCACCCACCGCCATGCATGCCGCGCTTGATACGTTGCGGGATGTTCCCGCGCGCAGGCGCATCGCCGCGCTTGCCGATATGCTTGAAATCGGAAAATTCACCATCCAGGCGCATCAAGCAATGGGGGAGCTTGCGGCAAGTTTTGCGGATATCCTTGTTACCGTAGGCCCGCGCGCAAAATTTATCGCGCGGGAAGCGATAGAGCGCGGCATGAAACGAGATGCGATACATGAATTGAGTAGCGCCGGAGAAGCGGGAAAATTACTTCAGGATATTCTCCAGCCCGGCGATGTTGTTTTGGTAAAAGGATCGCAATCCATGCGCATGGAACGCGCTGTGGAAGAAATTATGGCTCACCCTGAATTAAAGAAAGATTTATTAGTGCGGCAGGAGAAGTATTGGAAGCAGTAAGAAAGGAGTGATACACTAAAAACAAACGTAAATTAGACCTGCCCCTTAATAAATTTTAGAGTGAAATTTCAGAAATATGAGATGGGGCGCCGGTGAAAATTTTGAAGCGCTAGCAGGGCTGACGCAAGAAATTTTCACCAAGCC
>SBBS01000013.1 GCA_005239605.1 bacterium
CAAGAAATTTTCACCAAGCCCCGGCCAGATTTCGGGAATTTTTAGCCGAAAATTTATTAAGGGACAGATCTATTATAGGTTTGCGACAATCCCAAATTCCGCAACGGGCCACAGCCGCAAAAACGTCCGGCCCACAAGAAACTTCTCCTTCAAAATGCCCCATTGGCGGGAATCGGAACTTTTGAACCGATTATCCCCCAGCACAAAATATTCCCCTTTGTTCAAAGCGGTATGCATGTTTGGCGCGGTCTGCAAAGAAGGCAGGAGATACGATTCTTCAAGAACAACGCCGTTTGGGTACGCGTCATTTTGGATTGCCACCGATCCATTTTCAATAATCACCGTCTCCCCGGGAAGTCCGATAATTCGTTTGATAAAAAACTGAGACGGATCTTGCGGATACCGAAACACGATAACTTCCCCCCGCACCGGTGGACGCAACAAATAACTTAACTCATCTATAATAAGGTACTCGCCGTCTTGGAATGCGGGCTCCATGGACGCGCCACGCACAATAAACGGCTGTGCCACAAAAAAACGAATAGGCAACACGATGGCAAGCGAAATGAAAACAATTTTTATGAATTCCCAAACTTCACGGAAGAAACGCCGAAAAAAACCAGGTTCTCTAGATTTGTTGTTTAGCGGCATTTCGTTATTGTCGTAACGCTTTTCGTTCATAAAACAATGGTATCACTATACATGATTCAAAATGAAAAATCAAATAGCAAAATCCTGAAACATAAAACTTGAAACTTGAAGCATGAACATGCATAATACCTATCATGAAACGCGCATCTTACTATATTATCGGCCTTGGCAACCCGGGCAAAGAATATGAACACACGCGGCATAACGCGGGGCGAAATGCCGTTTTATTGTTTGTAAAAGAGTGCGATTTGCCGCCGTTTGAAGAAAACAAAAAACTGCAAGCGCTGACCAATGAAGGCGGTATCGGCAAAACGCGCATACAGGCAATACTGCCGGAAACGTTCGTGAACAAATCGGGAACAACCGCAAAAAACCTGCGTATTAAAAACAAAAAACAAATCGCCGAGTCGGTTGTGGTGGCGCATGATGATCTTGATTTGCCCATTGGAACCATCAAGATTGTAAAAAACAGAGGGTCTGCCGGCCACAAAGGAGTTGAGTCGGTTATGCGCGCCTTGGGTACGCGCGATTTTATCCGCGTTCGCATTGGCATCGCAAAATCCGCGCATTTGAAAAAAAGCCAATCGGAAGAAGCAGTGCTCAAAATCGTCATAGGCCGCGTTTCGCCGGATGACACAAATCTTCTCAAAAAAGGAATAAAAAAAGCCGCAGCCGCCCTGCGAACAATCGCGGAAAGCGGCGTAGAACGAGCCATGAACGAGTGGAATTAATTACTTAGCGGTTCAATCGCTAAGAGCCTGTTCAAAATCTAAGTAGTTTGAACTTGCGGCGAGTTGCAAGGAAATACTTTTGTTTGTACACTCATTATGTGCAGAGTGCGCATAATACAGAACAACTTCTTATTGCCGGGCTCCACCCCCATTTATTGGAAAAGCCCGTTTTTTGGTTTGAAAAACGAAAAAAAGAAATTCTCCGCGCGCGCCTGGTAACTCCGTTCTGGCAGCGCGCCACAGCCGTTGCCCAAGTCGGCCTTCGTATAAAACTTTCCGAGTTTTTGCGCTCCATCCATGATCTGGGATACATACGCGTACAAACAATCGCCCATCCGGGAGAATACGCGCAGCAAGGCGGCGAAGTATACATTTACCCGATAAATGAACACACATCATGGCGCATTGATTTTTTGGGCAACACCATTGAAGCAATAGAACAAACCCGCCCGAAAGAAACAAAAACAGAACTTTCTCCGCTGCAAAAAAAATTTCTGGAACAAAACCGGCTCGGGCTTCTCAAAAGCGGCGATTATATTGTTCACGCCGACCACGGCATAGGCATATTTCGCGGGTTGGAAGAAAAAAACGGCAATTTGTATATTTCCATTGAATACGCGCCAGCCCCAGCTTCGCCGGGGCGAGGCTCGCCAAGCGAAGCCGGGCGGCCCGACAAACCCGACATGCTTTTTGTGCCAAAAGAATTTGCAAAAAAAATTACCCCGTATGCGGGCTTTCGCACCCCGCGAATCCATCGCCTGGGCGCGCCATTGTGGAATTCAATAAAAAAGAAAACAAAAGAAGATATAATAAAATTCGCGAAAGAACTTTTGGAACTCTATGCCAAGCATCAAATCGGTGAACGGCCTCCGTATACGCCGCATATAGATTTAGAACAATCGCTTGCCGCATCGTTTGCACACGAAGAAACGCCCGACCAAGCGCAAGCGGTTCGCGATGTGCTTTGTGATATGGAAACGCCGCGCCCGCTGGATCGCATCATACTCGCCGATGTGGGATTTGGAAAAACAGAAGTCGCCGTTCGCGCCGCGTTCCGCGCTGTGTTGAATAATCGCCAAACAGCGCTTCTCTGCCCCACAACCATTCTGGCAGACCAGCACTTTGAAACATTCAAAGAACGGTTTTCCGCTTTCCCCGTCTCCATGGAACGGTTAAGCCGCCTGGAACGTCCTGCGGCTCAAAAAGAAATTATCAAAAATATAGCGCGCGGAACAACAGACATAGTCATCGGCACGCATCGCATTCTTTCAAATGATGTAACATTCGCGCGGCTTGGACTTTTGATTATAGATGAAGAACAGCGCTTCGGCGTAAAACAAAAAGAACATATCCGCGCATTAAAAGAAACTATTGATGTGCTTTCGCTTTCGGCAACGCCCATTCCCCGCACACTTCATTTTGCACTTTCGGGCCTGCGTGCCATAAGCATAATCACCACGCCACCAAAAGATCGCGTAACACCCAAGACATTCGTGTTGCCGTTCGGCAAACAAGTGATAAAAAACGCTCTGGAGACGGAACTGGAACGCGGCGGGCAAGTTTATTTTCTCTGCAACCGTATCGGAAAAATGCCGGCAATGCGCGAGTATATCCAGAAGATCATGCCGCGGGCGCGCATCAACACTATTCACGGCCGCATGAGCGAATCACAACTCATAAGCGCCATGCATAAGTTCCGCGAAAAAAAATCAGATATCCTGCTTGCCACCACCATCATTGAAAACGGGCTTGATATTTCAAACGCGAACACGCTTATTGTGGAGGATTCATCGCTTATCGGGCTTGCGCAAGCTCACCAGCTCCGCGGGCGCATCGGCAGAAGCTCTGTGCAATCATACGCGTTCTTTTTGTACCCGCCACGGAAACTAAAAGAAAAAGCCCGGCGGCGGCTGGACGCGTTATTTGAAACGCAATACATGGGCGCGGGGCAAGATATAGCGTTTCGCGACATGGAAATCCGCGGAGCGGGCAACATCCTCGGCCGCGACCAATCGGGGCGCGTGAATCAAATAGGCATGAACCTGTACTGCCAAATGCTGGCAGAAAGTATTGAAGACCTGAAAAATACAAAATTAAGATAAATAATAATTATTCATTGCTTGACTCTTCTTTCTTCTCCGCAGGCGCCGTATCCCCTTCTTTCACATAACTCAATGAAAGTTTTCGTTCTTCCGAGTTGAGGTTTAAAATTTGGAAGTGATACACTTTATCAAGCGCCATACACTCGCGCATTTCTTTTTCGGAACCAAACTCTGACACATGCGCAAGTCCGGAAAGTAAAAAGTCTTCAATCTCCACAAATACGCCAAACCGGTCAATTTTACGCACGCGGCCTTTTATAATATCGCCTTTCTTGAACTTGCTCGCGAAATCTTTCCACGGATCGGGCTTTAGCGCTTTTACAGAAAGGGAAACTTTGCCCCCTTCCACATTAATGATTTTCGCTTTTAGCCGTTCTCCCACGCTGAATAAATCAGATGGATTCTCCACAAGCCCCCAGTCAAGTTCAGAAATATGCGCTAATCCCTCAAGCCCCTCTTCAATTTTTACGAATATGCCAAAATCCACAACGCCGGTAACTTCCCCTTCTATAACATCTCCTACCTGGTACTTGGAAAGCGCTTCCTTGAGCTCGTCCGATTCCACGTTCTTTTCCGAAAAAATAAGTTTGCTCTCTTTCGGATCTATATCAAGAATGGTAACGTCAAGTGTTTCTCCCACAAACTTTTGAAGTTCGGAAAAGATTTTGCCCTTATCGCCGCCTTCCACTCGCGGATAATGTTTGGCGGTAAGCTGAGAAACCGGCAAAAAACCCGACACTCCCTGCCAATTCATGACAAGCCCGCCTTTGTTGGCAGACACCACAAAAAGCGGCACCGGCATTTTGTTTTTCATAAGAACTTCCGCTTCCTGCCACAATTTATCCTTGCCCGCCTCGCACAACGAAAGTTCCGTATAGCCGTCTTCATTTTCAATTTCAATAACTTTTGCGGTTACCGCGCTTCCTGTTTTGAGCGTTTTTATAATATCGCGCGCATTATAAAACTCGCGGCCGTATACGACACCCGTACCATACGGCCCCAAATCTACATATATATAGGGGCCCCGGCGAGAAAGAACTGTTCCCGAAACAAGCTCTCCCGTTTTTGGCGTACTTAAAACCCCTGCAGACTTAAAAAGCGCGTCCATCATACGGCGCGCTGCCTCTCCGGCCCAGCGGCGCGAAGCATTCTCAGCCTCTTCGGCAACAGCGTCAGCGCCGAGCGCTGCGGGGTTTTCATGTGTTGCGGTTGTATCAGTTTCCTGTGTCATAAGAAATCAGTATTGGTAGTATACGCGGAACCCAAAAAAAAGCAAGTAAAATCAAAAAAGTGTTTGAAAAACTTCCGTATTTTCAAACATTTTCTAAAAGGATTGCTATCTACTTATGCAACTCTATCGGCGGCCAGATATAAAACAATGAAATGCCGAGAAACACGGCAGTAATGATCAATTTAATTATCCGGCGCCACCACGATGATGTGAGATGGATCAAATTCTTAAGGCACTCATTGCAACATCAAGCTGCTTATAAATAGACCTGTCCCTTAATAAATTTTCGGCTAAAAATTCCCGAAATCTGGCCGGGGCTTGGTGAAAATTTCTTGCGTTAGCCCTGCTGGCGCTTCAAAA
>SBBS01000061.1 GCA_005239605.1 bacterium
CTTCAAAATTTTCACCGGCGCCCCATCTCATATTTCTGAAATTTCACTCTAAAATTTATTAAGGGACAGGTCTATTTTTTGAAAGTGCAACAAGAGATGATATCAAAAAACAATCGGATTTGTTTCCAGGAATTGCAGCTGCGCGGTTCCGCGGCGGCGGACGGTTTCCCACCGCGCTTCCGTCCCCGCGAACGCTTTGGCATAACTTTTCACCATGAGAAACATGTATGCATACCGGTAAAATATGCGCTGAGCCGGCAAAAGCACGGCAAGCAGCAGTATACGTCTGCGCCACTGCCCCGCGCCAAGCGCGGCGTATCCGACATCAAGCGTTTGGAAAAGGATAAACTGTAAAACCAGCCCTTCCCAACGGCCGGTAAAAATTTGCAATAATAACGACATCTCCACAAGAAGCGATATGGTCGGAAATAAAACAGAAAATAACGAATTGTTTATATAAAATACAACCGCCCGCCAGTCGCACTGCCCAACGCTAAGCCAACTGCGATGCTTCCACAAACATTGGAGCGTGCCATAGGTCCATCGGAACCGCTGTTTGAGAAATGATCGCAGTGAAGAAGGCGCTTCCGTATATGCAATAGCGCGAGCTTCATACGCAATGCGGTATCCTAAACGCAATATGGAAATAGTCAAATCTTGATCCTCCACGAGCGTGTCTGACGCATACCCATCCACGCGGCACACCGCAGACCTCCGCCAAGCGCCGAGAGCCCCTGGTATTACCGATATGACGCCGAGCATGTTAAACGCGGTTTTCTCCATATTTTGCGCTGTTTCGTATTCAATGCCCTGAAAACGCGTGAGTATATTGTGCGGGCGCGCAACTTCTATTTTGCCTGCAACACCTCCCACACGATCATCCGCAAGCGGGCGCGTGACATAATCTATGGCGTGCGGATGAAGAATGGTGTCGCCGTCTATTGCTATAAACACGTCTCCGCGCGCCTGCCGTATCGCGGCATTTAAGGCGGATGCCTTTCCTTTGTTCTCCAAAAATACCAAAATGCGCATAATGTCGGGGTAACGTTTGCGCACAGATTCTATTGCGCCGCGCGTATCATCGCAAGAGGCATCGTTGATAACAATAATTTCGTCCGGCAAGCGCGTGTTCCGCATGACGCTTTCAAGAGCCGCTTCAATATTTTTTTCTTCATTGTATGCCGGAATAAAAACGCTCACCGAGCCGCGAAACGGCTCCAACTCTTGCTGCGGCTTTCGGCGTGACAAATAAAACAACACAAGCACCGCAGCAACACGAATACCAGTTGCCGCAAGCGCGGCTGTAAATACGTAAACCGCCGCGCTTCCGGCGAACGCATACGCCCGCATAAACCAATAGAACAATGCCGCGGAAAAAACCGAAAGATAATTTGCGTGTGTAACGGGAGCGCTTGCTGAAAATCCGATGAGATCCTCCAAAGGAACTATTTCATATCCCGTGTTCCGTACTGTTGCAATAAGTTCATCAAGCGCATCTGCCGTCCACTTCTTGTCGTCGTGCAGCAATATGACATACGGCTGGTGCACAGACTTGGCGGCAAGAGAATCTTTAACGCGTTTTACTGCTCCTTCTGCTGATTCCTCAGCCCAATCGTAGGAATCAATTGTTGCGCCCACGGTCCGGTATCCTTCCGATTGCGCCCATGCAACGGCTGGAATATCAGTATCCGGAAGAACAGTATCAAAAATATCCTGAAGGTACGGCGGGCGGTACATGGTGGGAGTTACGCCGGTCTGCTCGCGAATAATCGTCTCGGTGATATTGAGCTCCCATGCAAGCCGCCGCTGAGAGGAATGCGCATTTGTGCTATGCGTAAACGTATGGTTCCCGATGGAAAACCCGCGATTATGCATGTCAGAAGCCACGGAAGGATAGCGAATCATATTTGAGCCGAGAAAAAAGAATGTTGCGGGCACATGGTTGCGTTCAAGAATGTCTGCTATGGCAAGCGTGTAGACCGGGTGGGGACCGTCATCAAAGGTAATAGAAACTCGTTTATCCTGGTTTGCGCGAGGATATGCGGCAATCGGCGCGGCAATCGCAACCCTGGAAAAAAACGCGTAGTAGGCGGCAAAAACCGTTGCAAAAACAAATAAGCTTATAAAAACAAGCGCGAGGTAAAAAATGCGTTTTCGGATATGAAATGGGTCAAAAAATACCATAAAGTTTAGCCACAGTAGCACAACGAAGTCTTACGCGACATCTTGACAAAAAAGAAAATATTGATAGTATTGTCCTTGAATTGGAGGAATTGGCGCTTAACAAAAACGCGCGGCAAGAAAGGAGATAATCTTGTTTATTTGGTACTTTTTTGCGGTTCTTTTCGTGTTCCTTCCTTCGGCGACCTTAGCCGAAACCATAGAGGTGCAAATAAAAAACATAACCAACGGGCAAACCATGACCCCGCCGCTCATTGCCGCGGGAGCATGCACAACAAGCGTGTTTTCTCTTGGCAACGCGGCCAGTTCAAAAATAGAACGGCTGGCGGAAGGCGGAGATACAAATTCCCTTGCCGCATGGTTCCGTGGCGTCGGCTGGATTACTCACACCGGATCAAGTCCGATATATCCGGGGCAGTGGTATGTAATCCGCCTGTATGCGCCAGTAGTCACGCCGCAATCAAATCTATGTTTGTTTGTAGGCGGCATGCTTGTGCCTACAAATGATGGATTCTATGCGATTCAAAACCTCCGGGTGCACGGCAATCTTGGAAAGACACTTTATCTGCCCGGATATGACGCTGGCACCGAGTATAACTCAGAGCTTTGCTTTGAGATGCCGGCGCCTGACGCATGCGGTTTTTTGGGGGAAGGATACAACCCCACTCGAGATCCCCAAGAAGGCAGAATAGTGTTCCACCCGGGGATCCTTGGAATCGGAAATATCGACCGCGCGACTAATTATTTTGATAACCGAACAGTCGGCATTCTAAGAATTTATCTAAAATA
>SBBS01000068.1 GCA_005239605.1 bacterium
GCTCCGCAGGTAGGATTCGAACCTACAACCAACGCCTTAACAGGGCGCTGCTCTACCGTTGAGCTACTGCGGAATAAACTGTTTTTCACTATATCATATCATGTATTTTTTTCAAGAAAAAACCCGTCCAACAATATATATGGGACGGGCTATCGGGAAGAAAAAATAAGAGGTTTTTGCCGCATCGGCAACAACGCTTAGTTTCGTGTCCGCGCGGACGGACGTCTAGGCACAAAAGAACTTGCCGGCTTTTTGCCAGCCGGGTACTTTTGAGCAACCGTTTGCGAATTTTTCTCCTCGAGTTTTTGCAAGCGGTATTCATCCGCTTGAACTTGAGAACAAAACCAAGCAAAGAATTGCGCTCTCATACAACCTCCTTATATTTTTTGTCTCGCATCTTGTAGTATGTTACCCAAAAAGTACATGATTTGAGCTTTTCATAATACAAAATACGAAAAATGAACATCCTTAAAAAGAATAGTATAAAAAACAAATATATGCAAGTGTGTATAATTTGAGCAAGGAGATGACAAGTATTTATGCACCTTGGTGGCCTTCTATTTTTCGCGCGTGGCTATGCTGGCGGATTTTTTCAAATGATTTTGCTTCAATTTGCCGGATGCGCTCGCGTGTAACGCCAAACTCCTTCCCCACTTCTTCCAATGTATGCGTTATGCCGTCATCCAGACCGAAACGCATTTTCAAAATTCTCTGTTCCCGCGGCGATAAGTCATCCAAAATGGCGCGCAGTTGGTCTTTGAGAATGCGGCGATCCACTTCCTGCGCGGGCGTAAGCATACGCTCATCCTCAATAAACTCGCCCAGCACCGATGCTTCATCGTCATCGTCGCCAACCGGCGCTTCCAATGAAACCGTATCCTGCGAAATTTCCATAATGTGGTACACTTTTTCCACCTCTATGCCCATTTCCGAAGCGACTTCTTCCGGCAGCGGTTCACGGCCCAAATCTTGCAGCAAACGGCGGCGTATCTGCTGGTACTTGGAAATCGTTTCTATCATGTGCACGGGAATGCGAATGGTGCGGGCCTGATCTGCGAGCGCCCGCGTAATGGCTTGGCGAATCCACCAAGTTGCGTATGTGGAAAATTTAAATCCCTTGTGCCAGTCAAATTTTTCCACGGCGCGAAACAGTCCTAAATTCCCTTCCTGAATCAAATCAAGCAGAGAAAGATTGTTGCTGCGGCCCACGTACCGTTTCGCAATGCTCACTACCAGCCGCAAATTCGCCTGCACGAGCATGTTTTTCGCCTCTTCGTCGTTTCGCTCAACGCGCTTGGCAAGATCGCGTTCTTTTTCAGGAGTCAGCAAAGGTATTTTTCCTATTTCTTTCAAATACATTTGCACGGAATCGGATGAAATATGCTCCACGTCTTCTTTAAAATGCTTGGTTCCCGTTTCTTTTTTTGATTTTACCTTTGCTACTTCCGTGTTTTCTTCAAATTCAATAAATCCTTTTTCTTCCAGCACATCAACGCCGCTTATTTCCAGCTTCTGGTATAATTCTTCCAGCAAAAAAATGTTTTGTTCAATGCGCGGAAATTCCTGCAATATTTCGCCATAGGTTATAAAACCGCGCTGACGCCCCCGCTCCAACAGCGCGGATATCTTTGCTTCATTAAGTTTTTTTTGCTCCTCACCCCGCTGTTTTTCTGCGGCGCGTTTTTTTGTTTTTTGCTTTTTGACGGATGCGGCTCGCGCCCGCGCCGCCGATTTCTTTTGTACTGCCCGCATTTTTTTGCTTCGCGGTTTTTTGCGGTCTTTTTTACTTTCCGAGATTGTTTTTTTGTTTTTTTTGCCATAAACCGTTAAAACTTATTTTCTAAAAAATCTGCGCCAATTCGCGCGAAAGAGAACTAAATTCTCCCGCGAGTACAGATACTTGCTGTGCATTACCCGCTTCTTCCGCCTTTCGGATGTCATGGGTAAGCTGTTCCAGTCTTTCTTTTACACGCTCCTTCCGAAGTTCCGCCGCGCAAGAAGCGTACTCGGCTTGGGCCGCTTCTTTGCTTACCAGCATTTCTGTCTCAAATATGAGCTGGTTTGCAAGCGCGCGGAGCTGATCTTGAGGCAAGTTCGCAAGCGCCGCATAAATATCATCCGCGTCCTTCAGTAAAGAAAACAACGTTTTAACTTCGTTAGATGCAAACGACTCTTCAGATACAGCCGAAAAATGCGGCAACCCGTAGGTAAGCAAAAGCCCCAGCATGCGTTCTTCAAGAATCCGCGTTCGCGTTCGTTCGGTAGAAAGAGCCTTCGTGGTTTGTTCTTTTCTGACGCCTGTTTTATTATGCGCGGATTCTTTTCCAAGATCCTGCCAAACCGCATCCTCCCGAACGCCTATTCGCTCCGCAATGCGCCCAACCCAGTGGGCCTTATCCACTTCACGCGGGAGCCGAGCCACCAGCGGCAAAACGCTTGCGATAATGCCGCGTTTTCCTTCCAGCGCGCGTCTGTCATAGCGCCCAAATGCTTTGGCGAGAAAATACGAGATAATATCCACCGCGCCCGCAACCGTATTCCGCCACAGAGCGGCGTCCTTTGATATAAGATCTGCCGGATCTTTGCCGGACGGCAGCGAGAGCGCTCTTATATCAAAGCCCATCTCAAGAGCCAAGTCAATGCTCCGGCGAGTGGCAAATTCGCCTGCCATATCCATATCAAAAGACATGCTTATTTTATCACACAAGCGGCGCAATAAAGTAAGCTGGCGGTTCGTAAGCGCGGTGCCTGAAACCGCAACTACCTGTTCGGTTCCTGCTTGATGAGCCATAATGGCGTCCATATATCCTTCTACCACCACGCAATTATTCTCTTTTCGGATCGCCATTTTTGCTTTATCAAACGCATACAGAACGGCGCTTTTGTCGTATAGCGGCGTTTGGGGCGTATTGATATATTTTGCCGGCGCTATCTCTTCCTCGCCCGGCACATGGTTTTTTGCGTTTTGCGGCGCATCAAATATCCGCCCCCCAAAACCCACCACGCGCCCGTTCGCGTCAGCAATGGGAAACATGATGCGATTCCGAAAACGATCATAACAACTTGAATCTTGTTTACGAATAGAAAGACCCGCTTTCTCCAATTCTTCAAGTTTATATCCTTTTACAAGCGCATATTCGGTAAAGGTACGCCAGCCGACCGACTCGGGCGGCGCATACCCCAGGCGAAATTTTTGCACGGTTTCATTTGTTACGCCGCGCCCGGCAAGGTAATCCTTCACAGCTGAATATGTACCCAGTTCCCTTTGATAAAATGCGGCTGCAAGTTCCAACAGATCAAACAAGCGCGTGCGCTCATTTCGCTCACGCGGGTTTTCTGCCCGCAACTCCACGCCTGCGCGCTCTGCCAAAATCCGAAGCGCCTCGCGAAAATCCACGCCTTCAATTTGCATGACGAACCGAAACTGGTCGCCTCCCGCCCCGCACCCGAAACAATGCCACACATCCCGCGCGGGAGACACGAAAAAAGAAGGCGATTTTTCGGAATGAAACGGACAAACCGCCTTAAAATTGCTTCCCGCGCGAATAAGCTTCAGATACGAACCAACCACGTCAACCGTGCTTAAACGCGCTTTTATTTGCTCAACGGGGGTCATGGAAACAGTATAGCATAAATATGCTGTTTTTCTTTTTACCTTCATAATCTTCTATTCGGTATCCACACCATTCTATGATCCGGAACCACATAGGGTAAGCCATGTGATATTATAAAAGCGCTATGATTACGCAAGAAATGCTGCGAACGATTCTTGTCAGCATCGGCTGGCCTGTGCTGGCATTCGCAAGTATTTTTATACTTATAAAAAACTGGCTGTTTTATAAAGAAACAAAAGGTTCGCCGTTTAGCAAACTGGCGGCCGCCGCGCACGCGGGCTGGCTTGTTACCATGTACAGTCTCGGGCTCGTTTCCACATTCTATCTGTTTCGGGATATTTCATCTTTACGCATTGTTTTTCCTGTTTTTGTCGTTTGGCTCATAACGCTTGTTATTCTTTTGTGCGTTACCATGCGCTGGAGCACGGAAGCTTCCGCGCTTCATACAAATTACCTAAACGCGTCCGGCGAAGCAGAACGCCGCACTAATGACTTAAATGCCGCTTGCAAACGCGAGCTTGAAAATGAAAAACAGGTTGAACAGTTAAAAGACGAGATTCTCTTTGTCGCGGCGCATGAACTCCGCAGTCCCGTGAGCGCCATCAAATGGGGGCTTACCACGCTTCTGGAAGACAAAGAATTCAACGCGCGCCTCACCACCGACTTCAAAGAAATTATAAAAAATATCTACATTCACAATGAACGGCTTGGTAATTTGGTAAGCCGGCTTTTGAACACCGCGCGCATTGAACGAGGAGTTCTTTCCATAAAAACAGAGAGCGTATTTCTATCCCATAGCATTCGGGAAGTGCTTGATGAAATAAAACATCTTGCTCAAGAACAAAATGTTCGCGTTATAAATAAAATTGAAAACCCGCCGCCCGTACTCGCGGATCCCACGCTGGTAAAAGAAATACTTACAAACCTTATTACAAACGCAATCCGTTATAATGTGCCCGGCGGATCAATTACTCTTACCGCGCGGCACACGGACGCGGCAGTCATAGTGAACGTAAGCGATACCGGCCAAGGCATTCCTTCGGAAAAACTCACCGACATATTCGAAAAATTCCATAATATTTCACAAAAGCATACGCTGGGAAAAGAAAAAAGCGTGGGTCTGGGGCTTTATATCACAAAAGAGCTTGTTACCCGCATGGGCGGCACCATTCGCGCAACTTCCGAAGTAGGCAAAGGTTCCACCTTTACATTTACCCTTCCGCGAGACATACCGCCTACATAACAACGGAGCCGATTTTTTTCCCTGCACAACGCGCTGTAAATTTCCCTTCTTAAATATATTAAACACATGCGTGGGACGCTTATATCTATTCCGCGCGTGCGAGAACGCTTGCTCATCCATTACCGCCAACTGCAGGCGAAGCACTTCGTTATATGTTGTCTCCGAAATAAATTTTGCATGTTTGTTCTTTTTCGGATCGGTATCGTATATGCCGTCAACCTTTGTTCCTTTGAGAATGGCAACCGCATCAAGCTGGCAAGCGCGTTGAACGGCGGCAAAATCAGTAGATACATACGGCTCGCCGATGCCTCCGGAAAGCACAACCACTCTCCCCTTTGCCAAATGCCGAAGCGCGCGTTTGTAAATATAAGGTTCCGCGATATTGTTCATGGGAATTGAGGTCATAGTGCGCGCCGGCACGCCGGATTGTTCCAAAAAATATTCCAAGAGCAGCGCGTTTTGAACTGTCGCGAGCATGCCCATGTTATCAGCAACGTTGCGATCCAATCCTTGCTGTTCCAATTCCGCCCCGCGCACGACATTGCCGCCGCCCACCACAACCGCTAGCCGCACGGAAGAATTCCTAACCACGGACCTTATTTCTTCCGCGATAAACCGCGCGGCTGACGCGCTAAAATGCTCGCCGTTTTTCACCAAGGCCTCTCCGGTGAGCTTGATCAAATACAATGAATATGATTTCATCTTTGCTTACTGAGCGACAACTTTTACATTATCCACGTTTGCATCCTCATTTGAGAGAGACATTTTTCCCTGAAACCGAAGCCGCAGATTTGAAATGTCCGACAAACCGACGCTCACCGCATGCCACCTGTTTTCAGCATCGCTGTTTCCTGAAACGCGCGCGCGTTCAACCCACGTCAAACCGCCGTCGGTAGAGGTAAAAAATGCGACATATTCACCCGTATCAAGGCTGCTTTCTATATACCAATCAAATGATACAACGGCATTTATTCTGCCTGCCAAATCAATTGCCGCAGACGTTAACGCGGCATTATTGGTAAAACCGCTCACCTCAGCAGAACGTGTTCCTTGAGTTGCGCGCTGGGCGGAACGAAACCAATCATTTTGCGAATCTTCCGTCCATAATCCGTTCCATTCCGAAATTTCAAAACTGTCGCTAAATACGGTAAGAGACGGATCGTACACGTTATCTACGGTGACCGTAATGGAATCGCTTGCCGTTTGCGAAGCGGAATCCACCGCGATTGCTTTTACTGTGTGGTTTCCCTCGGAAGCGGCGACGGTATCCCATAATATTTCGTAGGGCGCCGATGAATCAGAACCCAAAAACACGTTATCAATATAGAATTCAACTCGCGTTACCGCATTGTCATCCGAAGCATCGGCAGTTATGGCAATAGTGCCGCTTGCCACGGTATTTGCCGCCGGCGCCGTCAAAGAAACAAACGGCGGATTATCCACAGGACCTGCGGCATATCCCAACGCCGCCGCGGCATTCACCAGTCCGTTGCCATAATAATTATCGCGCCCTCCCGCGCCCAAATCATCCGCGGTGGTCTCCAGCGCGGCGCGCACATCATCCGGCGCAGTCGCGTTTCCGTTCGCGATCACAAGCGCCGCAACGCCCGCCACATGCGGAGTCGCCATGGAAGTTCCCTCAAAAAAGTAATAGCCAAAACTGCGCGGATTTCCGCTGAATGTTTGCTGAAGCACGCCGTCTCCGTAGCCGTCCCCGTTTTGATCAACATTCAAATCGCCGCCGGGAGCCACAATATCCAAACTGCTTCCATAATTTGAATACGGCGCGCGCGCTTCGTCAAACCGCGTGGCGCCCACGGCAATCACATAATCGTCATACGCCGCCGGATACCCTACGGCGCTGTTTTCATTGCCCGACGCCGCAACCACCACCACGCCCTTGTTGTACGCGTATGCCACGGCATCGCGCAACGCGTTTGAACTCGCAGAACCGCCCAAAGAAAGATTAATTACGTCAGCGCCATGATCTGCCGCCCAGCGAATGCCGTCCGCCACGTCCGCATAACTGCCGCTTCCGTTTTTATTTAATACTTTTACCGGCATGAGAGACGCTTTGTACGCAACACCAGCCACGCCCGTGCTATTGTTTGTGCTTTGGGCAATTGTGCCTGCCACATGCGTGCCGTGGCCATTGTCGTCATTTGGATGGTTGTTGTCGTTTACAAAATCATAACCTGGCACAAATGATGTTTGCGCAAGATCCGGCGCGCGGTTATAAATGAAATAATTTTCATACGCAATGCCTGTATCCACCACCGCAACCGTTACACCCGCACCCTGCGTCGTATCCCAAGCGCTTTCCATATGAATGCCGCCATTCACAGCGTTATCCAAATGCCACTGATAAGAATAGTAAGGGTCATTAGGCACCGCATACGCATGCGCAATATAATCCGGCTCGGCGTAAAGAATATCATCTCTGCCCTGATAGCGGCTTAATGCATCCGCAACGCTCTCTCCAACCACCGGCATACGCACAAAATGGTCAGTATTGCGAAACCGCACCAAAACATGATTTGTATTAAATGAAGCCCGCAGATTTTGCGTAAATTGCTCGCGAATGTCCGAACGTAAAAACGCATGGATATCGCTCGGGGGCGTACTGGCAAAAACCGGCGCGCCTGCCATTATAATGGAAAGGACGCTGGTAAAAAGAATTTGAAAATATTTCATAAAATGAATGTAAACTGATAATAGTGATATCTATCTTTAATAAAAGATATCATACCTCCTTGCAATGTGCAAAGACTGTCTTTACTTGGAAATTCGATTTCCAAGCACGATGATTCCCAAACTTACGATAAAGAAAA
>SBBS01000096.1 GCA_005239605.1 bacterium
ACGCGGGTTTTGAAGCACTTTTTCTATGTCCATATGAAACAACATACATTATTGCTAATGTATGCAGCTTCTCATAGATCCTATTTGGGGGCAAGTCTAGTCAGTAGGTATTGGATCCCGCGTCCCTCCAAAGGCGGGCAGGCAGGCGCGGGATGACAAATAAGCGCTATCTTCCTTCGCGCGATAAAATAACCCAAATTGTTTTAAGCGCAATATTGAGATCAAGCGCGAGCGAGCGGTTTTTGATGTAATAAAGATCGTGCTGAAGTTTTTCAGGCGCGTCTTCCACAGATGCGTCGTTTTTCATATTGATTTGAGCCCAGCCGGTGATACCCGGAGGCACCAGAAGACGGATTTTATAAAAGGGAATGGATTCCGCAAGCTGTGTTACATATTCGGGCCGTTCCGGCCGCGGGCCGATAAAAGACATTTCGCCTTTAAGCACGTTCCATATTTGCGGCAGTTCATCCATGTAGAAAGTTCGCAAAAACGTGCCGAATGGATATTGGCGGAGGTCGTTTTTTATTTCTTTTGTGTCGCCCATCAGTTCGGCTCCCAGAAGCTGGCTTCTGAATTTTACAAAGTAAAAGTTTTTTTCGTTTTTTCCCACGCGGAGTTGGCGAAAAAAAATAATGCCGTCGCCCGGACGCGCGCGTTTTTTCTGTGAGTTCAAAATATCCCGCGGAGTGGAAAGCAGAATGCCAACAATGATGATAGGTGATAAGACAAGCGCAATGCCGCCAACCACAAGCGCAAGGACTATATCAAACACGCGTTTTAGAAATTCATATACGCGTTTTCGCGATCCGGCAAGATTTTCAAGAAACCAAATCTCGGATATGAGGGAAATCGGAATTTTTCCTGTAAGATTTTCATAAAAGGTGGGGAAATCCATAAATCGCACGCCAAGGGGCAGTACGCCGTAGAGAATATGCACCAGTTCTTTGTTTGAATGGAGTTCTCGGGAAGCAATTGCAAGAGATATTTCCTTTTCTTTAATGAACGGGACGAGATTGCCATCAAGCGATAGTATGGGTATGTCGTATGCGGGTAGGGAAGAATCGTCTTCTGTTCGCACAAGGCCTGCTACCCGGAATCCCAGATGCGTGTTTTCTTTGAGAATGCGGGCAAGCGAGATAACTTCTTCCGACAGGCCGAAAAATAACACATTCGTTTTTGAAGCTCTGTGTATAAGAACGCTTGCGAGCATGCGCCAACCCATAATGAGGCCGGTTGACAATGCGATTTGTATGAGGAGGTTTGTTTTTGGCGTGATAATGAATGCAGGTGCGAGATAAAATAAAAGAACAGCCGTTATGCCGGCTGCGGCGATGGTGCGCAGTATCCGTTCTTTTACAGTTCTATCCATGCTCCACGCGCTTTGTTCGTAGAGACCTGCTATAAAGAAGAGGAGAATCCAGATGCCAAAAACCACCAGAAAGGGAAAACGGTGAAAATGCCAGGGTTTTGCCATGTCGGCGCCGTAGCGAATAAAGAGCATAATACCTAATGCTGTATAGAGCGCGGCTATATCACCAAGAACAAGAAGTGTTGCTGCAAAACGATTTTGATTCATAAACCAAGTATACAGTTTTTTTTGCTTCTTTACAAGAATGTTGTTTTATGCCGTTATATTGAATGAAAGAGCCGCACTTCACAGTATGTTATATATTTGCTAGTGTTTGTTTTATGCCGCAGTCTGTTAAGATCAGAATTATTGCGACACTCATTTTACTCGCCGGCTTTTTTCTCGGCGCTTTTGTATTTCCTCAACACATGATTCCTTTTCTTCCAGAAATACCGTATCGCCTGGGCCTTGATTTGCAGGGAGGCGCGCATTTGCTTTACCAAGCGGATGTTTCGGGTGTGTCGGAAGCAGAAGTAAGCGAATCAATGGAGGGATTGCGCGATGTAATAGAGCGCCGCGTAAACGCGTTTGGCGTTTCAGAGCCGGTTGTGCAGATTGAAGAAGCGGGCGGCGAACAGCGGCTTATTGTGGAGCTTGCGGGCGTGCGTGAAATAAGCGAAGCAATACGGCTTATCGGCGAGACGCCATTTTTGGAATTCCGCACACAGCGTCCGGAGGAAGAACGCCAGCAAATTTTAGATGCCCAGGCCGCGAACCAGCGTTTGGGAGAAGATGCGTATTTTATACCTACGGAACTTACGGGAAAGTATCTCAAACGCGCGAATGTCCAATATGGGCAAACCGGCATTCAAGCAGTGGTATCTCTTTCATTTGATGAAGAAGGTTCGCTTTTATTTGAGAAACTCACCGAAGAGAATGTAGGGAAACAGCTTGCCATTTATTTGGATGGGTTTCCAATTTCAGCGCCGGTTGTTCAGCAAAAAATAACCGGCGGACAAGCGCAAATTACGGGAAACTTCACACTGGAGGAAGCGCGTGACTTGGTGCGCAGGTTAAATTCCGGCGCGCTGCCTGTGCCCATAACTCTGATAAGCCAGCAAAGCGTGGAAGCATCCCTTGGGCAAGCGGAACTTATGCGAAGCTTGAACGCGGGCGTATACGGCCTTTTGGCGGTTGCGCTCTTTATGATTTTTTGGTATCGCTTGCCTGGTTTTATGGCGGTTCTTGCTCTTCTTATATACACAGCGCTTCTTCTTGGCATCTTTAAGCTGGTTCCCGTAACGCTTACGGCGGCGGGCCTTGCGGGGTTTATTCTTTCCATAGGCATGGCGGTTGACGCGAACATTCTTATTTTTGAACGTTTTCGGGAAGAAGTAAAAGCGGGCCGCACGTTGGCGGGCTCTGTTGAAGAAGGTTTTAACCGCGCATGGGCATCCATACGGGATTCCAACATGTCCAGCATTATTACCGCCTTCATTTTATATTGGTTTGGCACGAGTTTGATTAAAGGTTTTGCGTTAACATTAGGGCTGGGAGTGGTGGTGAGCATGTTTTCGGCAATCACGATTACGCGAACGTTTTTCCGCGCATTGAAATTACCGGATGGTAAAATAACCCGTTTTCTTTTCGGGATATAATCATATGGATTTTATCGCGTTGCGAAAATTATTTTATGCTATATCGGGCGCGCTGGTGTTTGTGAGCATCGCTGTATTGTTTGCGTGGGGTCTGCCTTTAGGTATTGATTTTACCGGAGGGTCGCTCATGGAGCTTGAATTCTCTGCGTCTGCCCTCTCTTCCCAAATGATCCGCGAACGAATAGTCGCTTTTCAATTGGGAGACGTGCAAATTCAGCAAACAGGGGAGAAGGGCATGATTCTTCGCATGCGCGATCTTGACGAAGAAACTCATCAACAAGTTCTTGGCGCTTTGCGCAGCGCGGATTCAAATTTGATAGAGAAGCGGTTTGTATCCATCGGCCCTACCATTGGAGGCGAGCTCAAACGAAAAGCAGTTTGGGCGCTGGTGTTGGTGCTGGTGATGATTATCGCATACATAGCGGCGGCTTTTCGGCAGGTGTCGTTTCCCATTTCTTCATGGAAATATGGCGTGGTTGCGATTATAGCTCTTATTCATGATGTGACAATTCCCACAGGTCTTTTTGTGTATTTAGGCAAGTTTCACGGAGTAGAAATAAACGCGCTTTTCATCAGCGCGCTTCTTACTATTCTCGGGTTTTCCGTGCATGACACCATTGTGGTTTTTGACCGCGTGCGCGAGAATTTGCGAAAGCGCATGAGCGCGAATTTTGAAGAAACCGTGAATAGGAGCATTCACGAAACGGTAACGCGATCCATCAATACGTCGCTTACTCTTCTTTTGGTGCTTCTGACGTTATTTTTCTTTGGCGGAGAATCCACAAAATATTTCTCGCTTGCGCTTATAGTGGGAACGATAGTCGGCGTGTATAGCTCTATCTTTATCGCAAGCCCGCTTTTGGTAACGTGGCAGAAGTGGTCGGCGCGGAAGTGAGAAATATTTTGTGGAATACCCGCCTTATTATACGTCGGATCAGTCGCTTATGCACGAAAAATTTCACACAATCCAATCCCAAGCGATATGAATAATATCGCGCTATGCGATGGTAAGGAATGTCCCTTGCCGTTTTACAAGCCCTTCTCGCGCCATGTGAGAAACACTTGTTTCAACATCGCTTTCTGACATATCAGGCAGATGCATATCCTTTGCAAGCGACAAGTATAGTTCGTATACGGTCGCTTTTTTGTTTGCAATCAGGTATGAAATGATCTTTGCGCGGATGTAACGGGGCGATCCTTCAAATTGAGATTGTTTCGCGTAGCGCTTGCTTTTTCTATTTGCATTCGGCAAATGCTTTAAGGCATCTCGTCCGTAATCCATAAGCGCCCAGTACCATTCACGCTGGAGGTTGGAAGTTAGAGGCTGGATTTGCTGGAGTATCAGGAGAATTTCTTTGTCGGTTATGTTTTTCTTACGCGGAAAAAATTCGTGAATAATAGCGCGGCGAATGTTCGTTTCAACAAACGGCTCGCAAACACCGTGCGCAAAGCAGGCGATTGCGCGCGCTGAGTACGGTCCGATGCCGGGGAGCGCGTCAAGCGCTTGTATGTCTTTTGGAATCTTGCCTTTGTGTTTTTTTACTATTTCACGCGCGGCTTGCTGCAAATAAAGTCCGCGCCGGTTGTAGCCCATGCCGTGCCATACCGAGAGCACGCGGCGAAGGGGGGATGCGGCAAGCGACTGGATTGCGGGGAACGCTTTCAGAAATCGGGGATACTTTATGAGCACGCGCGCGATTTGCGTTTGCTGGAGCATAACTTCGGAAACAAAAATATAATAAGGATTTTTTGTTTTGCGCCAGGGCAACGCAGGGGCGTTTTGGCGGCGCCATCGCCATATCTTTTTCTTGAAATTTTGACGTTTTTGTGTATTCATGGATAATGGATGTATAATGGCATAAAAAGGTTGATTTACAGAGGGGGGAATATTATAAAAAATTAACAGATAAAGATATGTGGCAAAGACTTAACGAAAATAAGGATTTAATCATAGTAGCCATAGCTTCGTTTTTTATCGGTTTTGGGGCGGCTTCTCTTTTCGGCGGCGATGATAAAGGTTCGGCGCTCTATCAAGATGATGCCAAGAAGGAAGATGCAACGCTTCCGCCCCTTCCTTTTGACAAGGATACTGCCGGTAAAGGAACTCAGGCAGGACTAGTTATGTCTTCTGGCAAAGACGCGATTACGGTAGAGAATCAGCGCGCGGGCGCTTCGGTTGCGGTTAAAAAGGCGGAGTTTTCCGAGGCGCGCTGGATAGTGGTTCGG
This sequence comes from bacterium, assembly GCA_005239605.1. Lineage (GTDB taxonomy): Bacteria > Patescibacteriota > Minisyncoccia > Ryanbacterales > 2-02-FULL-48-12 > 02-FULL-45-17b. The sequence goes on from SBBS01000096.1 coordinate 5,233, forward strand.
GAAATAAATGAGAAAGGTGCGGCAGGAAATATTTTGGGCGCAGGATGGTTTCCCGGAGGCATGCACGAAAATATATTAGTGCCGTTGTTGAAAGAAACAACCGGCGGGGAGCAGTACAAAGCAGAACTTTTTTCCGATTCAAACGGAGACAAAAAGTTTGATCACAAAACGGACGAGCCGGTAAAAGATGCGGCAGGGAACACGGTTTCTACTTCCTTTAGCACGGTTGCGAGCGCCGGCGGCGAATAGCTGAATCATGCTCGGTGAAAAACATTCTATAAAACGAATCGCGGTGCTGTATCACGCGGATTGCCCCGATGGGTTCGGGGCGGCATGGGCGGCATGGAAAAAATTCGGCCGAAAAGCGGCGTATATCGCCGTACCGCCGAACAATCAAAAACTTCCCCCATTGGCGCGCGGAGCGGATCTTTACACGCTTGATTATGCGTTTGGACTTGATGCGGTAGACGCGGTTCGAAAACATGTTGCTTCGCTTACGGTGATTGACCATCACATTTCAAACAGAGAATCTGCGAAAAAGGCGGATGCGAGTTTATTTGAGCTTTCCCATTCTGGCGCGGTTCTCGCGTGGAAATTTTTTCATCCGGAAAAACCTGTTCCGCGCCTCTTGCGGCATGTGGAAGATTCCGATCTGTGGAAGTTCCGTTTGCGGCACACGGGTGAAATTATGGAATCATTGTCGCTTTATGACATGAATTTTAAGACGTGGGAAAAGATAATTCGCGATTTTGAACAGAAGAAAGACAAAAAATATATTGAGGAAGGAACAACGCTTATCCGTTTGCGGGAACGCCGCATAGGGCGGCTTATTGGGTTTGGCGAACATATCACATTTGAAGGGCACGAGGCGTTATTGGTAAATTCACCGTTTTACGTTTCGGAAATCGGCCATTCTATTGTAAAACACGGCACGCCGGTTGCCTTGATTTGGTCGCGCCATGAAAACAAAATCGTTGTTTCGTTACGATCTGACGGCGAGTCGGTAAATGTGGCAAAGATTGCCGAACGGTATGGCGG